>JANMTA010000177.1:0-5721 GCA_031389965.1 Betaproteobacteria bacterium | reverse complement strand
GAAATTTTCTGGCCATCATTTCTCCTTGCCGAACAGTCCGGCCGGCCTGACCATCAGCACGCAGACCATGATGACGAAGACCACGGTGGAAGACGCTTCCGCATAAAACACCTTGGTCAGACCCTCGATCACTCCAAGGCCAAGGCCGGTGAGGATGGAGCCCATGATCGAACCCATGCCGCCGATCACGACGACGGCAAAGACGACGATGATCAGCTTCGAGCCCATCTGCGGGTCGGCTTGGTAGATCGGTGCTGCCAGCACGCCGGCGAGGCCGGCCAGCGCGACGCCGAAACCGTAGGTGAGCATCACCATGAGCGGCACATTGATGCCGAAGGCCTGGGTCAGGCGGGGATTCTCGGTGGCGGCGCGCAGGTAGGCGCCGAGCCGCGTCTTCTCGATCACGTACCAGGTCCCCAGGCAGGTCAGCAGGGAAACGCCGACAACCCAGGCACGGTACTTGGGCAAAAACATGAACCCGAGGTTGAGCGGACCGCTCAGCTCCTCGGGAACTTCGTAAGGCAGTCCCGACGAACCATACATATAAAGAAACAGGCCTTCGATCATCAGCGCCAGGCCGAAGGTCAGCAGCAATCCGTAAAGGTGGTCGAGCTGGTAAAGCCAGCGCAACATGGTGCGTTCGATCGCGATGCCTACCAGCCCGACCGCCAGCGGCACCAGCAGCAGCGACCACCAATAGCCGATGCCCCAGTAGGTGAGTCCCATCCAGGCCAGGAAGGCACCGGCCATGTACATCGCGCCGTGGGCGAAGTTGATGATGTTGAGCATGCCGAAAATAACCGCCAGGCCGAGGCTGAGGATGGCGTAGAACGATCCATTCACCAGCCCCAGCATCAGCTGGCTCATCAACGCCTGCAGCGGCACACCAAAGATTTCCATGCGTTCAGCCTCGCTTCATGCCAGCCGCAACGGGGCAGGCGCGCCTGCCCCGTTGCCGCCCATTACTTCTTGACCAAGGAACACTTCGACGCTGCCAGCGGCTGGAAGGCTTCCGCCGCCGGGATGGTCTGGCGCACGTGGTAGTAGTCCCACGGATACTTCGACTCGTCGGGCTTCTTCACCTGCATCAGGTACATGTCATGGACCAGGCGACCGTCTTCGCGGATAGTGCCGTTCTTGGCGAAAAAGTCATTGACCGGGGTTTTTTTCATCGCCGCCATGACCTTCTGCGCATCATCGGAATTGGCTGCCTTGACCGCTTTCAGATAGTGCATGGTGGCGGAATACAGGCCGGCCTGGACCATGGTCGGCATTTTCTTCTGCTTGTCGAAGAAACGCTTCGACCAGGCGCGCGTCTCGTCGTTGCGGTCCCAGTAGAAGGCTTCCGTCAGGTACATCGACTGGGTGGTCTTCAAGCCCAGGCTGTGGATGTCGGTGATGAACATCAGCAAGCCGGCGAGCGACTGCTTGGGCGTGATGCCGAATTCGGCCGCCTGCTTGATCGAGTTGGTGGTGTCGGTACCCGCATTGGCGAGGCCGATCACCTGGGCGCCGGAGCTTTGCGCCTTGAGCAGGAAGGACGAGAAATCAGTGCCGGGGAAGGGATGGCGCACCGCACCCAGCACCTTGCCGCCGTTGGCGATCACTACCTCGGATGAATCCTTTTCCAGCGAATGGCCAAAGGCGTAATCGGCGGTCAGGAAGAACCATGACTTGCCGCCCTGCTTGACCACGGCCTTGGCCGTGCCGTTGGCCACCGCATAGGTGTCGTAGGTCCAATGCACGGTGACGTCGTTGCAGTCTTCATTGGTGATGCGGGTCGAGGCGGCGCCGGAGACCAGGGCAATCCTGTTCTTTTCTTTGGCCACCTTCATCACCGCCAGCGCGGTCGAGGTGGTTACCAGGTCGGTGACGACGTCGACCTTGTCGCGATCGAACCATTCGCGCGCCTTGTTCGAGGAGATGTCGCCCTTGTTCTGGTGGTCGGCCGAGACCACCTCGACCGCAAAGGCGGGTTTCGCCTGCGCCTTGAAATCCTCGACGGCCATGGTCGTGGCGAGGACGCTGCCCGAGCCGGCCAGATCCGAATAGGCTCCGGACATGTCGGTGAGGACGCCGATGCGGACCAGGTTGTCCGAAATCTGGGCCTGGGCCAGTCCAGCGGCAAGGCCCAGGGCCGTTGCGACGGCCAATGCAATACGCGTTTTCTTCATTTGTTGCTCCTCTGTGGGTTATTCAAACGCCGAGAAATTCCTGGAGGAATTCCCGTTTCTCTTCAAGCTCGTGTTGCTGGATTACGGCTGCCACCTGGCCATGCTCGACCACATACATGCGATCCGCCAGCGGCGCGGCAAAACGGAAATTCTGCTCCACCAGCAAAATCGTGAAGCCCTGCTCCTTGAGGTGACGAATGATCTGCCCGAGCTGCTGCACGATCACCGGCGCCAGGCCTTCGGAAATTTCGTCGAGCAACAGCAGTTGCGCGCCGGTGCGCAATACCCGCGCCATCGCCAGCATCTGCTGTTCGCCGCCGGACAGCCGCGTACCCTGGCTGTGACGGCGCTCGGCCAGATTGGGAAACATCGTGTAAATCTCGTCCAGGCCCATGCCGCCGCTGCCCACCTGGGGCGGCAGCAGCAGGTTCTCCTCGCAACTGAGACTGGAATAGATGCCACGCTCCTCGGGGCAATAGCCAATGCCGAGCCGGGCAATCCGGTGCGTCGGCATGGCGATGGTGTCGCGGCCGTTAAGCATGATCGAGCCGGTGCGTTTGCCGGTGAGACCAAGAATGGCACGCAGCGTCGTGGTGCGTCCGGCGCCGTTGCGCCCCAGCAGCGAAACGCACTCGCCGCGATTCACCACGAAATCCATGCCGTGCAGCACATGCGATTCACCGTAAAAGGCGTGCAGGCCGGTAACACGCAGATATTCGGTTGGTGTACTCATCCGTGCGCCTCGGCGCCCTCGGTATGTTCGGTGCCCATATAGGCTTCGATCACTTGCGGATCATTGGCCACCACCGCATAGCTGCCCTCGGCCAGCACCGCGCCACGGGCCAGCACGGTAATGGTGTCGGAAATGCCGGCAACCACTTTCATGTTGTGCTCGACCATCAGGATGGTGCGATTGGCCGACACCTTCTTGATCAGTTGCATCACCCGGTCAACGTCTTCATGGCCCATGCCCTGCGTCGGTTCGTCGAGCAGCATCAGCTCCGGTTCCAGCGCCAGGGTCGTGGCAATTTCGAGCGCGCGCTTGCGCCCGTAGGGCATTTCCACCGTGATCATCTGCGCATGGTCCTGCAATCCAACCTCGGTCAGCAGCGCCATCGCACGCTCATTGAGGATATCCAGCGAACGCCCGGAACGCCAGAAATGGAAAGACGTCCCCAGGGCGCGCTGCAGCGCAATGCGAACATTTTCCATCACGCTGAGATGAGGGAAAACCGCCGAGATCTGGAATGAGCGCACCACGCCACGCCGCGCAATCTGCGCCGGCTTTTCGGCAGTGATATCGATGCCGTTGAAATGGATGGCGCCGCGGGTCGGCTCGAGAAATTTGGTCAGCAGGTTGAAGCAGGTGGTCTTGCCGGCGCCATTCGGGCCGATCAGGGCGTGAATCTCGCCGCGCCGTACCTGCAGATTGACGCCATTGACGGCCACGAAGCCCTTGAATTCCTTGGTCAGGTTGCTCGTCGTCAGAATGAAATCGTCATCGCTGATCTTGGTCATGGGCCCGTGAACTGATGATGGACGTTACAGGAACTACCGCGTTGCCGGGAATGCTCTGCTGCATTCATGACTGCTGAATGTCAGTCGGTGACGACTTGATATTAGCATTGAATGTCGCGCCGCAGCTTTGACGAAACGCATCGCTGTTTGTTGAGCAGAATCCTCTAACTCAGTGTGGATATCGGCCAGGCCGCCTTCACGCACCGGCTTTACGGCTTACGGCACCGACACATGGCAACAGAATGACGCTCTGGAACAGTCTGGCTGTTTCCGCCTGGTTTGCGGTTATTGATATCGTCGCCGGATTCTGAAGATTCAGAGCGAGCGTAGTCCGTCGCAAGTTTCTATTATGGAAACGATAAGCAGACCTGATTTGCTGCGGTGCAACAATAAGCGTAGACTGTGAACATTCGCTCCAAAACGACAGCATCACGCGGCGTAGTCCGTGTAATGAAATCCGCCGGAGCCCGCAAATTTATTACTTAAAGGTGAAATCATCATGAGACTCAATCGTTCAGCAATACTTGTCGTACCCATTCTCGCCATTGGTCTGCTCTCCGCCGGCTTCAATGCAAACGCCACCGCCGCATCGGCAAATCAGGTGGCAATTGCCGACGCCCGGTCCGGCGCCAAGGACGCCAAGGCAATGCTCGACCATGCCGTGAGCTACATGGAGGACAACAGCCCCGAGCGCGCTTTCGCCGCCTTCAACAACCAGAACGGCAGCTTCTACCGCAACGACCTGTATACCTTCGTCGTCGGTATTGAAGACGGCATCATGCACGCCCACGGCGGAGCACCGGAAGCCATCGTCGGTGCCGACGTACGCGAACTGCGCGATGCCTCCGGAAAGCTGATCATCCACGAAATGCTGGCCGCGGCGAATCAGCCCAACGGGGGCACGGTGAACTACGTCTGGCTGAACCGCGTCACCAACCGCGTCGAGGACAAGACAAGCCTGGTGCGCAAGGTCGGCAAGTACATGGTCGGGGTCGGCTACTACGTGGTGCGTTCGAGCGCCAAACAGGCTGAAGCCTTGCTGAATGTCGCTGTCGCCGAGGCGCGCAAGTCGCCCAAGCATGCCTTCGCTGCCTTCAATGACCCGAAGGGCCCCTATGTCCGCGAAGACCTCTATGTCTTCGCCGTCGGTCTCGACGATGCGCGCTTCGTCGCCATGGGCGTCAATCCGAAACTGGTCGGCACCGATGTCGGGGCGATGAAGGACGCTGCCGGCAAGCCGATCATCGCCGAGATGATCGCGCTCGCCAAAAGCAAGGGCAGCGGCACTGTGGATTACGTCTGGCGCAATCCGGTGACCAACAAGGTCGAGAACAAGCATTCACGTATCGAACGCCTCGACAATTACCTGATCGGCGTCGGCTACTACACGCGCTGAGAGCCCTCGCGGAATCTCGTGCGCAAGCAACGGGAGAGATACCGTGCCTAACGGCGTCAGGCCAGCGCCGACTTTAGCGCCGCGACCTGATCCGTGCGTTCCCAGCTCAGCTCGATGTCGCTGCGGCCGAAGTGGCCGTAGGCGGCGGTCTGGCGGTAGATCGGCCGCGCCAGGTCGAGCATGGCGATGATGCCGGAGGGCGTCAGGCGGAACAGTTTTTTGACGGCCGCTTCCAGCGCGTCGTAGGGCACGCTGCCGGTGCCCTGGGTGTCGATCATCACCGACACCGGCTCGGCGACGCCGATGGCATAGGCGAGCTGCACCAGGCAGCGCCGGGCGAAGCCGGCAGCGACGATGTTCTTGGCAATGTAGCGGGCCATGTAGGTGGCGGAGCGGTCGACCTTGCTCGGGTCCTTGCCGGAGAAGGCGCCGCCGCCGTGGGGACAGGAACCGCCATAGGTGTCGACGATGATCTTGCGCCCGGTCAGCCCGGTGTCGCCCTTGGGGCCGCCGATCTCGAAGGGGCCCGCGGGATTGACCCAGAGGCGGAAGTCCGCGCTGCGTAATTTCGCCGGCACCAGCGGATCGATGATTTCGCGCGTGACTTCCCGCGTCACCCAGGCCGGATCGAGG
>JANMTA010000155.1:0-3769 GCA_031389965.1 Betaproteobacteria bacterium | reverse complement strand
TTCGGCGACGTGGCCAAGCGCATGATGAAACTCATGGGCAAGGAGCCGACCGACAAGGGCATCGTCACCGTCGAGCAGTTGCCCGACGCCATCGCGCGCATCAAGGCGGCGATCGAGGAAGACAAGCAGCAGCGCGCCGGCAGGAGCCCGGAAGATCTGCCGCAGACCGAACCCGACGCAAGCGGCGGCCGCGGCCAGGGTTCACGGCCCTTCGTCACGCTGACCCAGCGCGCCGTGCCGCTGCTGGAATTGCTGGAGTGGTCGCTGAAGAAGAAGAAGCCCGTGGTCTGGGGCGTTTAACTCGTCATTCCCAGAGGCCAACGTCACCCCGCGAGGTTGGCGTCACCCCGGACTTGATCCGGGGTCCAGATCGAACGGGCCTGGATTCCGGCCTGCGCCGGAATAGCCTGCCCCGGACTCGATCCGGGGACGTGGCGGCGGCTCAGTTGGGCTTGTCGCGCCCGATGAAGGCAATCGGGAACACTGCTTCCGGCCCCGCGCCCTTGGCGGCCTGCGACTCGTAATCCGGCAGCTGCTCGCCGATGCCGGCGGCCTGGGTCAGCTTCGCCAAAAGCACCTGCAACTGGTCGGTCAGCCAGTCTTCCTCGCAGCGTGTCGGCACGAACATCAGCTCGCGCACGCGCTCGGGAATCTCGTCGGCAGGAATGATGTCGTTGGCGGCGTAGGCCGCGGAAAAAAACGGCCCGGCGATGAAGCGCAGCGTCCAGCCCTCGTCCGCGTCGGGCAGCATGATGAAAATGCGTGCGCCTTCGGCGGTGGCGTTGGCGTCGTCTTCGTCGTCGCCGAAGACCGGCATCGCGGCAAAAGCAGCCTTGCCGGTTTGTTTGACGAGGACCACGGCTTCATTGAAGCTCAGGCGATTCGGGCTTGTCTCTGGCATGGGTTGTCCTTACAGAAGCGGGGCGAGCCATCTTTCGGCTTCGGGAAGGGGGTAGTTGGCGCGCTTTGCCCAATCTTCAAGCTGGTCGCGATCGATTTTGGTGATGGCGAAATAACGCGCATCGGGGTGGGCAAGGTAGAAACCGGCGACCGAAGCCGCCGGCGTCATGGCGAAGCTTTCCGTCAGCCCCATCTCCGCATTCCGCGGCGCGTCGAGCAGGGCGAAGAGGCCGGCCTTGGCCGTGTGGTCGGGGCAGGCCGGGTAGCCGGGTGCGGGGCGGATGCCCTGATATTTCTCCTCGATCAGCGCCGTACGGTCGAGGCTTTCGCTCGCCGCATAGCCCCAGTAGTCAGTGCGTACTTCGCGGTGCAGCCACTCGGCGGCCGCTTCGGCGAGTCGATCGGCGAGCGTCTTGAGCATGATGGCGCGGTAGTCGTCGTGCTGCGCCGCGAACTCGGCCAGCTTCTTTTCTATGCCCAGTCCGGCGGTCACGGCGAAGGCGCCGGCGTAATCGCCGGCGGGCGCGACGAAGTCGGCGAGGCTCTGCTGCGGTTTGCCGTCGGGGCGTTCCTGCTGCTGACGCAGGCCGTGCCAGGTAAACAATGGCACCCCCGACGCCGTATCGCCAGCGCCGAGAAAATGGATGTCCTCGTTTTCGCGCGCGACCGGGAACAGCCCGAACACCGCATTGGCGCGTATCCACTTTTCCGCGATGAGCTGTTGCAGCATCGCCTTGCCGTCCTTGAACACATTGCGCGCGGCTTCGCCGACCACGGCGTCGTCGAGGATCTTCGGATACGAGCCGGCGAGGTCCCAGGTCTGGAAGAAGGGGCCCCAGTCGATGTACCCGGCCAGCACCGCCAGATCGAGGTCGCGCAGCACGGTGACGCCGAGCTGCTTCGGCTTGACCGGCGCGCATTTGCCAACAAATTCCAATTTGGCGTCCGATTTTTCCCGACTCGCGCGAGCGGCCGCCAGCGTCACCAGCGGCACGCCCTTCTTGGCCGCATGCTGGCCGCGCACTTTTTCGTAGTCGGCGGCGATCTCATCGACGTAGCCGTCGCGCATGTCGATTGACAGCAGCTTGGTGACGACGCCGACCGCGCGCGAGGCGTCCGGCACATACACCACCGGCCCGGCGTAGTTGGGCGCGATCTTGATCGCGGTGTGGGCGCGCGAGGTCGTCGCGCCGCCGATCAGGAGCGGCACCGCATTTCCGTCAGCAAAACCCTGGCGCTGCATTTCGCTGGCGAAGTGGCTCATTTCCTCCAGCGACGGCGTGATCAGCCCGGAGAGACCGATGGCCTGCGCGCCATGTTCCTTCGCCGCATGCAGGATCTTGTCGGCCGGCACCATGACGCCAAGGTCGATGATCTCGTAACCGTTGCAGCCAAGCACCACGCCGACGATGTTCTTGCCGATGTCGTGCACGTCGCCCTTGACCGTGGCGATCACGATGCGGCCCTTCGAGGTGCTGCCGGTACGCTTCTTCTCCTCCTCGATCCAGGGGATCAGGTGCGCCACGGCCTGCTTCATGACGCGCGCCGACTTGACTACCTGCGGCAGGAACATCTTGCCGGCGCCGAACAGGTCGCCGACCACGTTCATGCCGTTCATCAGCGGCCCTTCGATCACCGCCAGCGGCGGCTTGCCGGAAGCGGCCAGTGCCGCGCGGCATTCCTCGGTATCGGCCACCACGTAGTCGGTAATGCCCTTCACCATCGCGTGTTCGAGGCGTTTGTCGACGCTCCATGCGCGCCAGGCCAGATCGACCACCTGCTCTTTTGCGGCGCCCTTGACGCGGGTTGCCAACTCAATCAGCGTGTCGCCCGGGTTTGGCTTGCCTGCGACTTTGCGGTTGAGGACGACATCCTCGACCGCTTCACGCAGCTCCGGCGCGAGATCGTCATAGACGCCGAGCTGGCCGGCATTGACGATGCCCATGGTGAAGCCGGCCCTGACCGCGTGGTAGAGGAAGACGGTGTGGATGGCTTCCCTCATCGCGTCGTTGCCGCGGAAGGAAAACGACACGTTGGAGACGCCGCCCGAGGTCCTTGCATGCGGCAGGTTTTCCTTGATCCAGCGCACGGCGTTGATGAAATCGACGGCATAGTTGTCGTGTTCGGGAATGCCCGTGGCAATCGCAAAAATGTTCGGATCGAAAATGATGTCCTCGGCCGGGAAGCCGTCGGCCAGCAGCAGCTCGTAGGCGCGCCGGCAGATGCCGGTCTTGCGCTCGAAGGTATCGGCCTGGCCCTGCTCGTCGAAGGCCATGACGATCACCGCCGCGCCGTAGCGGCGGGCGAGGCGCGCATGTTCGAGGAACTTCGCCTCGCCTTCCTTCATCGAGATGGAATTGACGATGCCCTTGCCCTGGATGCATTTGAGGCCGGCCTCGATGACGTCCCACTTCGAGCTGTCGAGCATCAGCGGCACTTTGCAGATGTCCGGTTCGGAGCCGACCAGATGCAGGAAGCGCACCATCGCCCCTCGGCCATCGAGCATCGCCTCGTCCATGTTGATGTCGACCACCTGTGCACCGTTCTCGACCTGCTGGCGGGCGACGGCCAGCGCGTCGTCGTAGCGGCCTTCGAGGATCATGCGGGCGAAGGCTTTCGAGCCGGTGACGTTGGTGCGCTCGCCGACGTTGACGAACAGGCTGTCGTCATTGATGTTGAATGCCTCCAGTCCCGACAGGCGTAATGAAAAGTCGGTGCTGGCGGGACGGCGAGGTTTGGTGTCCTGCAGCGCCTGCGCAATTGCGCGGATGTGGTCGGGCGAGGTGCCGCAACAGCCGCCGGCGATGTTGATGATGCCCGTCTCTCCCCATTCGCGGATTTCGTCGGCCAGCATCTGCGGCGTCTCGTC
>JANMTA010000144.1:0-5755 GCA_031389965.1 Betaproteobacteria bacterium | reverse complement strand
ATCATCAAGGAGCGTCGCCTGCAGGATGACGCATGGAAAGTCGTGACCCTGGTCGACGGCGAGGCGCCGTTCGATGTCTGCCTGCCGGTCGGCCCGCTGCTGGTGCCGGTTTCGGTGTGGAAGGCGAAGAAGGCCTGCCTGATTCATCGCGAGTACGAGCACGGCACGCCGCTCGGCATCTGGCTTGCGCCTGAAGACGACCTTGCCGAGATCGCCGCCGACATCGACGACTTCACGGTGATCGCCGTACATTTCCCGAAATTCACCGACGGCCGCGGCTACTCGACCGCGCGCCTGCTGCGCGAGCGCCATGGCTATGACGGCGAGCTGCGCGCCTTCGGCGACATCGGCCGCGACCAGATTTTTTTCCTCAATCGCGTCGGCTTCGATGCCTTCGTCATCGGCGAGGGCCGCAGTGTCGAGGACGCCGAAGATGCGCTGGCCGCCTTCGACGATTTTCCCGAGAGCTACCAGGGCAATGCGGTGCAGCCGCTGCCCCTGTTCCGCCGACGGGCCGCCTGAACACCGACTTGAAGGAAGCTGTCATGCTGCGCGAAAACCTGCCCGCCATTCCCGATCTTGCCGACCTCGAACTGGTCGCCACCGTTGCCGAAAAATCCGCCGCGGTGCGGCGCCTGCTGCGCGACGTCGCGCGCGATTACGCGCCCGCGGTGTTCGCCAACAGCCTCGGCGCAGAGGATATGGTGCTGACCGACATGATCTGGGGCGATGGCATCGACATAGGCATTTTTTCGCTGGATAGCGGCCGCCTGCCGGCCGAGACCTACGAGCTGATGGCCGCCGCCGAGCACCGCTACGGCCGCCGTCTGGAGGTCTTCGCGCCGCGCCATGACTCGGTGCAATCCTTTGTCGCGAACTTCGGCATCAACGGTTTCTACGATTCGGTCGAGGCACGCAAGGCCTGCTGCCATGCGCGCAAGGTCGAACCCCTGCAGCGCGCCCTGGCCGGCAAACAGGCCTGGATCACCGGCCTGCGCGCATTGCAGTCGCAGACGCGCGAAAAGCTCAAGACCGTGAGCTTCGACAGCGTCAACAATCTGGTCAAGATCAGCCCCTTGGCGGACTGGAGCGAGCGCGAGGTCTGGGTTTACCTGCGCGCCAACCAGGTGCCCTACAACGCGCTGCACGACCGCAACTATCCGAGCATCGGCTGCGCGCCCTGCACCCGCGCCATCCAGCCCGGCGAGGATGTGCGCGCCGGCCGCTGGTGGTGGGAAACCCCGGAAACCAAGGAATGCGGCCTGCACTTGGTGGATGGAAAGCTACAGCGTATCGAGAAACAGGGAGTGGCCGCATGAGTGCGCTGGCACTGCAGCAGCACGCGACACTTTCGCACCTGGATTGGCTGGAGTCCGAATCCATCCACATCCTGCGCGAAGTCGCCGGCCAATGCGCCAATCCGGCCCTGCTGTTTTCCGGCGGCAAGGATTCGCTGGTCTTGTTGCGACTGGCCGAAAAGGCCTTTCGCCCCGGACGCTTTCCCTTCCCGCTGCTGAATATCGATACCGGCCACAACTACACGGAAGTCATCGACTTCCGCGACTTTCGCGCCTGCCAGCTGAACGAGCGGCTGATCGTGCGCTCGGTCGAGGATTCGATGCGGCGCGGCACCGTGGTGCTGAAGTCGCCCGACGAATCGCGCAACAAGCATCAATCGGTGACGCTGCTCGAAGCCATCGAGGAATTCGGCTTCGACTGCTGCATCGGCGGCGCACGGCGTGACGAGGAAAAGGCGCGGGCCAAGGAACGCATCTTTTCCTTCCGCGACGAGTTCGGCCAGTGGGATCCGAAGAACCAGCGCCCGGAACTGTGGGACCTGTTCAATGCGAGGGTGCACAAGGGCGAGAACATCCGCGCCTTTCCGATCTCGAACTGGACCGAGCTCGATGTCTGGCAATACATCGAACGCGAAGAACTGCAACTGCCCTCAATCTACTTCGCCCACCAGCGCGAGGTGATCCGCAGGAACGGACTGCTGCAACCGGTCACCGAGCTGACGCCGGCGCGCGCCGGCGACGTGGTCGAAGAACTCACCGTGCGCTTCCGCACCGTGGGCGACATCACCTGCACCGCGCCGGTCGAATCCTCTGCCGACACGGTTGCCCGCATCATCGAAGAAACGGCGACGACCACCATCACCGAGCGCGGCGAGACCCGCCTCGACGACCAGACCTCGGAAGCCTCGATGGAACAACGCAAGAAGGAAGGTTACTTTTGATGAGCGCGAACGAACATCTGCCCGGCATCGACAATGGCCTGCTGCGCTTCCTCACCTGCGGCAGCGTCGACGATGGCAAGAGCACCCTGATCGGCCGGCTGCTCTTCGACACCAAGACCATCCTCGCCGATACGCTGCATGCCATCGCCCGCACCTCGGAACGCCGCGGACTCGAGGCGGTAGATCTGTCACTGCTGACCGATGGACTGAGCGCCGAACGCGAGCAGGGCATCACCATTGATGTGGCCTACCGCTACTTCACCACCGGTCGGCGCAAATACATCATTGCCGACGCTCCGGGCCACGAGCAATACACGCGCAACATGGTCACTGCAGCCTCGACCGCGAACCTGGCGATCATTCTGGTCGATGCGCGCAAGGGGATTCTGACCCAGACCCGGCGGCACTCCTATCTGGCGCATCTGGTCGGCATTCCGCACATCGTGGTGGCGATCAACAAGATGGACCTGGTGGGCTACGATCAGGCCACATACGAACGCATCCGCCGCGAGTACCTCGAATTTGCCGCGACCCTGGGAATCGGCGAAGTCACCTTCATCCCCTTGTCGGCGCTTAACGGCGACATGCTCGTCGATCGCGGCGCGAACCTCGGCTGGTATTCCGGCCCGACCCTGCTCGACATTCTCGAGAGCGCGCCGACCGCGCACAGCGAGCGCGACGAACGCTTCCGCTTCCCGGTGCAATATGTCTGCCGCCCGCAAAAGTCGGGCGATCCGAAGCTGCACGACTATCGTGGCTTCATGGGGCGCGTCGAATCCGGCGAGATTGCCTTGGGCGACGAGGTGCTGATCCTGCCGTCGGGAAAGCGTACCCGCGTCAAGGCAATCGAGCTCCATGGCCGTTCCTTGCCGCGCGCCATTGCCGAGCAGTCGGTGACGCTGCTGCTCGAAGACGAAGTCGACATTTCCCGGGGCGACATGATCGTGCGCGCCCAGGAGTCGGCGCTGGTGACACGGCGCATCGAGGCCATGCTCTGCTGGCTCGGCGATACTCCGCTCGATCCTCAACGCAAATACCTGATTCGCCAGACCACACGCGAGACCAAGGCGGTGATCGATGGCATCGACTACAGGCTGGACATCAACACCCTCGAGCAACTGCCGGCCGAACGCCTGGGCATGAACGACATCGCGCGGGTAGCGTTCAAGCTGGCGCAACCGCTATGCATCGATGCCTACGCCGAAAATCGCTCGACCGGAGCCTTCATCGTGATCGACGAATCGAGCAACAACACGGTTGGGGCGGGAATGATTCTCTGATCGCGGATGTGCAATCCCGCAAGGGGATACCGTCCGTGCCTCCGGCGCGGACATAAAGCAAAAAGCCAGGCATCGCCTGGCTTTTTGTTTTCGCTGCACCCATCTTATTCGGCGGTTGGAGTCTCGGCCACATCACCTGCGGGGCGGTCCAGCAATTCGACAAAGGCCATCGGCGCGTTGTCGCCAACACGGAAGCCCATTTTCAGGATGCGCAGATAGCCACCGTTGCGGGCGGCATAGCGCGGACCGAGTTCGTCGAAGAGTTTGCCGACGATTTCGCGATCACGCGTGCGATCAAACGCCAGTCGGCGGTTAGCCAGACTGGGCTTCTTGCCCAGCGTGATCAGGGGTTCCACCACGCGGCGCAGTTCCTTGGCCTTGGGCAGGGTGGTCTTGATGGCCTCGTGGCGCAGCAGCGAGACTGCCATGTTGCGCAGCATCGCCTGGCGATGCGCAGAGGTTCGATTGAGCTTGCGAAGTCCGTTACCGTGACGCATTTTGATTCCCTCGTTTTTTGCGGCCACCGCGCAATGCAAGTGGCCGGTTAATGGTTATCGAGTATTGGTGGTCAGTGCAGCTAGTGAAACAGGTAAAACCCCGGGCCGAGGCCCGGCTTTAAATACATCAGGACAGCTTCTCCAGGCCGGCCGGCGGCCAGCTTTCGAGCTTCATGCCCAGGGTCAGGCCGCGCGAAGCCAGCACTTCCTTGATTTCGTTGAGCGACTTGCGACCCAGGTTCGGCGTCTTCAGCAACTCGGTTTCAGTGCGCTGGATCAGGTCGCCGATGTAATAGATGTTCTCGGCCTTGAGGCAGTTGGCGGAACGAACCGTCAGTTCGAGGTCATCCACCGGACGCACCAGCACCGGATCGACCGACGTCTGCTTCGGAGCTTCAGCCGACATCGGCGTGCCTTCGAGATCCGCAAACACCGAAAGCTGCTCCATCAGGATGCGGGCCGCGGTACGCACCGCTTCCTCTGCATTGTCGATGGCGCCATTGGTTTCGATGTCGAGAATCAGCTTGTCGAGGTCGGTGCGCTGTTCGACGCGGGCGGACTCTACGGAATAGCTGACGCGGCGTACCGGGCTGAACGAGGCGTCGAGCATGATCTGGCCGATGGCGCGGTTCTCGCGGGCGATTTCGCGCTGGTTGGCCGGCACATAGCCGCGGCCGGATTCGACGCGGATCTGCATGTTGAGCTTGCCGCCGGGCGCGATGTGGGCAATGACGTGATCCGGATTTACGATCTCGACGTCATGTGTGGTTTCGATGTCGCGCGCCGTAACCACGCCTTCGCCGTTTCTGGAGAGGGTCAGCGTAGCCTCGCGACGGTTGTGCATCTTCAGCACCACGCCCTTGAGATTCAACAGCACATCGACCACGTCCTCGCGAACGCCATCCAGCGTCGAGTACTCGTGCAGTACGCCTTCAATGGACACCTCGGTCGGCGCCACGCCCTCCATGGAGGACAGCAGAATGCGGCGCAGGGCATTGCCCAGCGTGTGGCCATAGCCGCGCTCGAACGGCTCCATGACCACACGGGCATGCAGCGGCGAAAGCTGCTGGACATCTATACTGCGGGGCTTCAGAAGTGTGTGCATGTGCATTCCTTCAAATGTACGACGCCTGGCGTCCGGTGGACGCCAGGCGCAAAACTACTTGTTAGCGTGAATACAGTTCGACAACCAGGCCTTCACTGATTGACGGCGGCAGATCTTCGCGTGCAGGGTATGACTTGAAGATACCCTTGCCGGCCTTGACGTCCACTTCAAGCCATACGGGAAAACCGCGCGACTCGGCGGCTTCCAGCGCAGCTTTGGTGCGCAGGTGGCTGCGAGTACTGTCGAGCAACTGGATGACATCGCCGGGGCGCACGTTATAGGATGGGATATCCACGCGCTTGCCATTGATCAGGACCCCATTGTGACGAACCACCTGCCTGGCTTCTGCGCGCGAAACGCCGAAACCCATGCGGTAAGCCACCGTGTCGAGACGGCCTTCGAGCAGTTTCAGCAGATTCTCGCCCGTCTGTCCCTTTTTGCGCTCGGCATCGCCGAACACCTTGCGGAACTGCCGCTCAAGAACGCCGTAAATGCGGCGGATTTTTTGCTTTTCGCGCAGTTGCGTGCCGTAACCGGACAAACGTTGACCGGACTTTTGGCCGTGCTGGCCGGGCGCGTAAGCACGGCGCTCGACGGAACATTTGTCAGTGAAGCACTTCTCGCCTTTGAGGAA
>JANMTA010000278.1:0-7207 GCA_031389965.1 Betaproteobacteria bacterium | reverse complement strand
GAACCCCGCGGTGAAAGACATCTTCGGTTTCCGCTACGAGGATTTCACCCTGGAAGGCTACGACCCGCATCCGCACATCGCGGCACCGGTGGCGGTGTGAACGTCCCGCCGCCGGGCCGCCCCAAGGTGGGGCAAAGGCGGGAATTCGCGGAGCACTGCTCCGCACCGCAGGAGCCGGCCGGCTGTGCAAAGCCGGCCGTGGGGCAGGAACCGGGGCAAAGGTCCCTTGTTCTTGGTGCAGATATAGGCGGGACAAAAACACTGCTCGGGCTAGCGCAGGATGGCGAGTTGCTTGTCCATCGCCGTTACGCCAACGCCGACTTTCAGGATTTCGCAGGCGTCCTCACCGCCTTCTTCGCCGACACGCAAACCGATCCAGCGCTGATCCGCGGCGTCTGCCTCGCCCTGGCCGGCCCGATTGCCGATGACGGCCGCTCGGCAAACCTGACCAACCTGCCCTGGAATATCGACAGCGACGCCCTGTCGCGCCGCTTCGGCCTGCCCGCCCTGCGCCTGGTGAACGACTTTGCGGGCGCTGCGATGGGTGCCGTCACCTCGTCCGCGGCGCAGCAATTCACCCTGCAGTCGGGCGAACCCCTGGCCGCGGCACCCTGCCTCGTCGTCGGCGCCGGCACCGGCCTTGGCATGGCCATCGTTCTGCCCGAAAGCGAAGGCTGGCGAATCGTCGCGGGGGAAGGCGGCCATGCCGCGTTCGCTCCCGCCGATGCGCAGCAAAACGCACTATGGGCTTTCCTCCAGGCACGGCATGGCCGGGTCACCTGGGAACGAGTGGTTTCCGGATCGGGTCTCGCCGCCATCCACGAGTTTCTCGCCGGAGTCAGCTTGCCGCCGAAGGAAATCGCGGCCCGCGCGGCGGCCAGTCCGGGTAGCGCCGAAGCTCGCTCGCTGGACCTGTTTCTCGCCACCTACGGCGCCTTTGCCGGCGACATGGCGCTGGCCTGCCTGGCGCGCGGCGGCGTCTTCCTCGCCGGCGGCATCGCGGCCAAACTGCTGCCGCTGCTGCCGCAAAGCAGCTTTCTGGCCGCTTTCAACGCCAAGGCCGAACATGCCGCTATCGCGGCGCGCATGCCGATCCACGTCGCATTGGATCCGCTGCTCGGCCTGCGCGGCGCATTACACCTTGCACGAAGCTAACTGTTGATGCTGGTCAACATACTGTCATCCAGTAAGCGCAGCATGAAGGTTGAGTTTTCGTGATAGTCAGGAGGAGCAACCCATGACAACTACAAAGAGCGTCGCAAAGACCTTACCCGGCAAGCATGCGGCACCTCTAGCAGTCACAAGCACAGCCAAGGGCAAAACTGCAACCAAGGCCGCGGCGAAGGCGGAACCCGCTGCGAAAGCGAAAGCGGTGCCGAAGGCGGCCCCGAAATCCGCCCCCAAAGCGACTGCGGCGAAACCGGCGCGTTCCCGCGCGAAAAAGCCCGCTGGCGTTCCTTTGGAACAACGCAGGAATTACATCGAGGTGGCCGCCTATCACATCGCCGAGCGCCGCGGTTTTGCGCCGGGCAATCCGCTGGATGACTGGGTCCAGGCCGAAGCCGAGATCGACCGGCTGATTGCGGCAGGGCTTCTGGGCGGCTAAGTCGGACCCGCGATCAGGCCGGCAGCAAGACCAGGGCGGCAAGCGGCGGCAAGGTCAGCGATACCGAGGCAGGGAAGCCCATCCAGGCTTTCGGCTGCGCCGTGACGCGGCCACCGTTGCCAAGATCGCTGCCGCCGTAGTGCGCCGAATCCGTGTTCATCCGCTCCAGATAGTCCTGCGCCAGCGGTACGCCGAGGCGGTAGTTGTGGCGCGGCACCGGGGTGAAGTTCAGCACGATCACGGCATGGCGTCCGTCACGCCCGCGGCGCAGCCAGCTCACCACCGACTGGTCGGCGTCATGGCAGTCGATCCACTGAAAACCTTGAGGCGAAAAATCCAGTTCATGCAATGCCGCTTCGCTCACATACAAGCGGTTGAGCTCGCCCACCAGGCTCTTTACGCCGGCGTGCAAGGGGTATTGCAGCAGATACCAGGGAAGTTCTTCACCGGCGCGCCATTCCGACGACTGCCCGAGTTCCGCGCCCATGAATTGCAGCTTCTTGCCCGGCGCCATCATCTGGTAGGCCAGCAGCAGGCGCAGGTTGGCGAAACGCTGCCACTCGTCGCCGGGCATCTTGCCCAGCAGGGAACTCTTGCCATGCACCACTTCGTCGTGCGACAGCGGCAGCACGAAATTTTCGCTGTAGGCATAGAGCTGGCCGAAGGTCAGCCGCTCGTGGTTGTAGCGCCGATACACCGGATCGTGCGCCATGTAATCCAGCGTGTCGTTCATCCAGCCCATGTTCCACTTCATCGAGAAACCGAGGCCGCCAAGCCAGGTCGGCCGCGACACCATCGGCCAGGCCGTGGATTCCTCGGCAATGGTCAGCGCACCGGGAAAATCGGCATGCACCATTTCATTCAATTCGCGCAGGAAGGCAATCGCTTCGAGATTCTCGCGTCCGCCATGGACGTTGGGCGTCCACTCGCCGGGCTTGCGCGAATAGTCGAGGTAGATCATCGAGGCCACGGCATCGACGCGCAGGGCGTCGACGTGGAACTCGGACATCCAGTAATACGCCGAGGACAGCAGGAAGCTCCTGACTTCGTTGCGCCCGTAGTTGAAGACATGCGTACCCCAGTCGGGATGCATTTTCTGCTTCGGGTCCTGGTGTTCGTAGAGCGCCGTGCCGTCGAAATGGGCCAGCGCCCAGTCATCGGCCGGAAAATGGCCGGGCACCCAGTCGAGGATCACGCCGATCCCCGCCTGGTGCAGGCGGTCGACCAGGAAACGCAGATCGTCGGCACTGCCGAAGCGCGAACTCGGCGCGAAAAACCCGGTGCATTGATAGCCCCAGGATTCGTCGAGCGGGTGCTCCATCAGCGGCAGGAATTCGACATGGGTGTAGCCCAGCTCGACCAGGTAGGGCACCAGCCGCTCCGCCAGGTCGCGGTAGCTGTAGAAACTGCGATCGGCATGGCGCATCCAGCTGCCCAGATGCATCTCGTACACGCTCATCGGCGCCGACAACCAGGCGCCGGTTTGGCCACTCCTGGCTCGGGCCTGCATCCATGCACCGTCATTCCAGGCGTGCGTCGACTCAGGCGTCACGCAGCAGGCCGAGGCCGGGCGCCGCTCGCAGGCGCGCGCGTAAGGATCGGACTTGAGCCGCAGCGTGCCGCTGCCGCGCAAGCGCAGCTCGAAGCGATACAGGGCGCCCGGAGCCAGTTCCGGCACGAACAGTTCCCATACTCCCGAACCGCCCAGGGTCGCCATTTGATGGACGCGGCCATCCCAGCCATTGAAACCGCCCACCACCGAAACCCGTTCTGCATTCGGCGCCCAGACCCGGAAGCAGACGCCGGCAACGCCATCGCGGGTTTCCGGTACGGCGCCAAAGGTCCGCCAGGCCTGGCGCAAGCGCCCGGCGTTGAACAGGAACAGGTCGTCGGCCGGCGGTTGCGGCGCAAAGGCATAGGCATCGTATTGCTTGATGCCATCGACATCGAGACGCCACGGCCGGGAAGGCGGTGTCGCGCCCTGCCATTCGAACAGATCGGAACCACTGTGGCGCTTCAGCGGCGCCCATTCACCAGGAGTCAGTTCCACTGCAACCGATTTCGCCTGCGGACGGAAGACCCGCAGACGCCAGCCGGCGCCTTCGGCATGGAGCCCCAATACGGAAAAGGGATCGTGTTCGCGCGCTTCGAGTAATGCGGCGCAGGCAGGGACGGGCATAGTTATATACTCAGACCAGTTTTTGCTATCGTATAGATTGTAGCCGCAATGGAGAATTCACCCTGTTTTCGATTCTGGAACATGCCTGTAGCGACGCCGTGCAACGATACGGCCGGGAGGAGATAAAGTCGTGAGAACCAGCGATGTCACCCGCAATACCTTTGGCATCGTGCTGGCCGGCGGCCGCGGCAGCCGCCTGATGCAGCTCACCGACTGGCGCTCCAAACCCGCCGTACCTTTTGGCGGGAAATTCCGCATTGTCGATTTCACGCTTTCCAATTGTGTCAACTCCGGCATCCGCCGCATCGGCGTCGCCACGCAGTACAAGGCGCAGAGCCTGATCCAGCACCTGCAGCGCGGCTGGAGCTTTCTCGACGGGCGCTTTCACGAGTTTGTCGACATCCTGCCGGCCCAGCAGCAGGTGAGCGAACACTGGTACCGGGGGACGGCCGATGCGGTGTTCCAGAATCTCGACCTGATCCGGCGCAACCGGCCCAAGCACGTGCTGGTGCTTTCCGGCGATCACGTCTACAAGATGAACTACGCGCGCATGCTGGCCGAGCACGCCGAGCGGCAGGCCGATTTCAGCGTCGCCTGCATCGATGTTCCCCGCCACGAAGCCAGCGAATTCGGCGTCATGCACGTCGACGCTCAGCAGCGCGTGGTGGCCTTCGTCGAGAAGCCGAAGGATCCGCCGCCGATACCCGGCCGTCCCGATCGCGCCCTGGCCAGCATGGGTGTGTACGTTTTCAATGCAGACTTTCTCTACGATCAGCTGATTCGCGACCACGACGACCCGCATTCCTCGCACGACTTCGGCAAGGACCTGATTCCGCATTGCGTCGACCGCTCCCGGGTATTCGCCCACAACTTCGCCCACTCCTGCGTCGGCATGGACGCGACCGGGATTCCCTACTGGCGCGACGCCGGCACCATCGACGCCTACTGGGAGGCCAACATGGAACTGACCAAGGTCACTCCCGAACTCAACCTGTATGACGATGAGTGGCCGATCTGGACGCACCAGGAGCAGCTGCCGCCGGCCAAGTTCGTCTTCGATGATGACGGACGGCGCGGCATGGCGGTCGATTCTCTCGTCTCCGGCGGCGACATCATCAGCGGCGCCCTGGTGCGCCACTCCTTGCTGTTCTCGCGCGTGCATGTCCATAGCTATGCGCAGATCGAGGACTCGGTGATCCTGCCCGACGTGGTCATCGGCCGCCACGCAAAACTGCGCCGGGTGGTGATGGACAAGCATTGCCGCGTCCCCGAAGGCCTGACCATCGGCTACGACATCGAGGCCGACCGCAAGCGCTTCCATGTCAGCGAAAACGGCATCACCCTGGTGACTCCGGAGATGCTCGGACAACAAGCCCACCACATCCGATGACTTTCAAAGTGAAAGTCATCAAGGCCTTCAAGGCCCCCCACCCCGCTTCCACGGTTGGCTTTGCACAGCCAGCCGGCTGCAGCGGCGCAAAGCAGTGCTTTGCGAAACCCCGCCTTCGCCCCCTGCCCCGGGGCGGGGGCCAAGTATTGCTCGCTGCGCTCGTCCGACGCTAGGCTCGCACCGACCATGAAACAGCTCGACCTGGTGTTTCTCTGGCACATGCACCAGCCGGACTACCGCGATCACGGCGCGGTCGGTACGGGAAAAAAAGTCGGCGCTGGCGACACGGCGACCGGCGAGTTCGTCCTGCCCTGGGTCTATCTGCATGCCATGAAGGACTATGTCGACATGGCGACGCACCTGGAGCGCCATCCGCAGATCCGCTGCGTCGTCAACTTCGTGCCGGTGCTGCTCGACCAGATCGAAGACTACGCGCAGCAGTTTGCCAGCGGCCAGTTTCGCGATCCCTTGCTGCGCATGTTGGCGACACCCGAGCTCGATAACATCGGCGACGCGGAGCGACAACTGTTGCTGGCCACCTGTTTCCGCGGCAATCACATCACCATGCTGGCGCCCTTCCCCCACTACAAGCGCCTGCACGACCTCTACCTGCTGCTCAGCCACGACAACGAAACGGCCTGCAGGTATCTCTCCGGCGCCTATTACTCGGACCTCGTGACCTGGTACCACCTGACCTGGACCGGCGAATCCGAAAGGCGCCGCAATCCTCTGCTGGCCAAGCTGATGAGCAAGGGCGAAGGCTATGACGCGCACGACCGCCAGCAACTTCTGGCCAGCATCGGCGAGCTGATCGCCGGACTGATCCCACGCTGGCGGGCGCTCGCCACACGCGGCCAGGTCGAGATATCGTCCACACCCAACACGCATCCGCTGTCGCCACTGCTACTCGACTTTCGCTGCGCGCGCGAAAGCCTGCCCGAGGCGCCGCTGCCCTTCACCGCCGCCTATCCCGGCGGACGCAGCCGGGTCATTGCCCACATCGATGCCGCGCAAATCAGTCATGCGCGCCGTTTCGGCGCGCCGCCGGTCGGCATGTGGCCAGCCGAAGGCGCGGTCTCCGAGGACTTCGTCAAATATCTGGCCGCCGCCGACTGCCGCTGGATCGCCAGCGGCGAAGGCGTGCTGAACAACAGCCTCGCCGCGAGCAAGATTACCGACCCGCGTGCCGCCTACCACCCGTGGAAGCTCGAGCAGGCCCCCGGCCTGACCATGTTTTTCCGCGACGAGCGCCTGTCGGACCTGATCGGCTTCGACTATGCCAAATGGCACGGTCGCGATGCCGCGGGCCACCTGGTGCAGCAACTGGAAGCCATCCTCGATGCCGCCGGCGCGGATGAAACGCCAGTGGTCAGCATCATCCTCGACGGCGAAAACGCCTGGGAGCACTACCCCTACAACGGCTACTACTTTTTCGAAGACCTCTACGGCCTGCTCGCCGAGCATCCGCGCATCCGCACCACGACCTATGCCGAACTGCTGGCGCGGCCGAGCCCTCCCGCCGCTACCGTCCTGCCGCGCCTGATCGCCGGCAGCTGGGTGTATGGCACGCTGTCCACCTGGATCGGCGACAGCGCAAAAAACCGCGGCTGGGATCTGCTGTGCGAAGCCAAGCAAAGCTGCGACCGGGTGCTCGCCAGCGGCCGCCTCGACAGCGCGCAGGTCGCCGCGGTCAACGCGCAACTGGCGATCTGCGAAAGCTCCGACTGGTTCTGGTGGTTCGGCGACTACAACCCGTCGGCCGCCGTCGCCAGCTTCGACAGCCTCTACCGGCGCAATCTGGCGCGGCTCTACGGCCTGCTGCAGCTGGAGCCGCCGGCCCATCTCGACACCCCCATTTGCACCGGATCGGCCACCGCGGAAGGCGGTTCCATGCGGCGCGTCACTGTTTCCCAAAGCTGAATTCATCCATGACCATCAGTCTCCTGTTCGGGGTTCACGCCCACCAGCCCGTCGGCAATTTTCCCGCCGTCATCGACGACGCCCATGTCCGCAGCTACGGCATGTTCCTGCG
>JANMTA010000080.1:0-1597 GCA_031389965.1 Betaproteobacteria bacterium | reverse complement strand
GCTCGGCCAGTGCCTCGATACGCTCGGCGTCGAAGCCGGCCAGCCGCGCCAGATCCTTGCGCGCCGGTTCGGGTGCCGCCGGGGAGACGGCGGCGATGAGTTGCAGCAGGCTCTTGCGCCAGGCCGGGTCGCGCGGCCAGGACTGGGCCGGCAGCGGCGGCATGCGGTGCTCGCGGGCAATGGCCAGTTGCGCGGCGTCGGGCAGCGGCAGCGCCGGCAGGGACTGCAGTGCATCATGCTGGGCGCGGCTCAGTGCGGCGAGGAACTGCAGCCAGTCGCCGAGGCTGTGGCCGGCGGCGAGTTGGTCGAAGCGCTCTGCGCGGGTGGCGAAAATCGTCGCCGCGGCGGGGGCGATTACGTGCGGCGGTTCGCTGCTCGACTTGATCGGGATGAAGGGGGTTTGGGCGGATGCGTTCATGGTTCGGTCAGTGTGACATATCCCGCAAGGGGATACCGTCTCCGCCTTCGGCGGAGACATAAAAACCCGCGGGCCGGAGCCCGCGGGTTTGTTGTTGCGGCTGATGCCGGTTCAGGACTTGCCGGTGACCTGGCGATACCACGCCCGGTGATGCTGCTTGGCCCAGGCGCGGGTGACTGTGCCGTACACCATGGCACGGACCGTACCCCTGACCCAGAGCGCGGCATAGACATGGACGAAGATCATGGCGATCATGATCGCGGCGATCGCGGCATGCACTACGGCACCGAGGCGCACCACATCCACCGGCAGGTTGAAGTAGGCGCGCCAGAGGAAGATGCCGGAAACGAACAGCAGGAGTACGGACACCGCCATGGCCCAGAACATCGCCTTCTGCCCGCCGTTGTACTTGCCCTGTTCCGGCATGTTGTGGTCGTTGCCGTCCATCATCTCGCCGACCCGCGACAGCCATTCCCTGTCCGCCGGCGTAATCGCGTTGAGCGACTTGAAGCGGAAGAACATGTAAAGGAAGGCCAGCGCCATGAGGATGCCGAGGTAGGGGTGCAGGATGCGCGCCCAGACCCCGCCGCCGAACAGCTGCGTCAGCGGGTAGAAGGCCGGATGGAAGAAGGCCAGGCCTGAGAGTGCGAGCAGGATGAAGCAGATGCCCACCAGCCAGTGATTGGCCCGCTCCTGCGCGTCATAGCGTTGCAGGTCCTTTGGATTGCGGATCATGATTCCTCCTTTTCGGTCTCGTCTTCCAGCTCCTTGCTGACCTCGTTCGGTCCCTTCATCACGTAGTGGAACAGGCTGCCCAGTGCCACGGCAGCCATGGCCACGGATGCCAGCGGCTTGGCGAAGCCCTTCCACAGCGTCACCAGCGGACTGATGCTGGGATCATTGGGCAGTCCCTTGTAGAGCTCCGGCCGGTCGGCGTGGTGCAGGACGTACATGACGTGCGTACCGCCCACCCCGGCCGGATCGTAGAGCCCCGCCTTCTCGTAGCCGCGCGACTTGAGGTCGACGATGCGCTTGGCGGCGTAATCCTTCATCTGCTCCTTCGAGCCGAACTGGATCGCGCCGGTCGGGCAGGCCTTGACGCAGGCGGGAGCCTGACCGACAGCCACCCGGTCGGAACACAGCGAGCACTTGTAGGCCTTGTTGTCGGCCTCGGAAATG
>JANMTA010000019.1:0-5319 GCA_031389965.1 Betaproteobacteria bacterium | reverse complement strand
CGAAACCAGGGGCTCGTAGCTGGCGCAACCCACGATGACGGTCAGCAGCGATGCCAGAAGGATGGTGACGGTTTTGTTCATGATGGACTCCCCAGACAAGATTGACGGTTGATCACTTTGGCGCCGCATGCGCAGCGCCGGTTACGGGTACGACGATAGTGTTGAAGCGGGTGCCGAAGGCAAACACATCCTTCGAGCAGACATCGATGCAGCGACCGCAGTTGGTGCAGTTGGCCCCCAGTATCACCGGCGGCGTGCCGGCTATGGCTTTCAGCGCCGGCCGGATCACCTGCGGTTCCGGACAAACGGCGAAACAATCCATGCAGTCGTTGCAGGCGGCGCGGGCCGGCAGCTTGACTCGCAGCAAAGAGAGCTTGCCGACCAGGCTGTAGAACGCACCCACCGGGCATAGGTGACCGCACCAGCCGTGGCGCATGACGAACAAATCGAAGAGGAACACGGCGAGCAGCACCGCCCAGGCCAGGCCGAGGCCGAAGATCAGCCCGCGATGCAGCATCGACACCGGGTTGACCATTTCCCAGGCGATGCTGCCCGTCACGGCGGCGACCACCAGCGTCATGCCGAGCATCCAGTAGCGCGTCGGCCGGCTGATGTGCGCGCTTCCCTTCAGCCCAAGGCGCACGCGCAGCCAGTAGGCGGCATCGGTCAGCAGATTCACCGGACACACCCAGGAGCAATAGCTGCGCCCGCCGACCAGAAGATAGAACAGCACGACGATGGCCGCGCCTGTCAGCGCCAGTTTTTCCGGCACTTGGCGTGCCAACATCGACTGCAGAATGATGTAGGGGTCGGTCAGCGGCAGGAAGTTGAGGGTGTAGCTGAAGTTGAGATTGCCCTTGACGATCCACAGGCCGAACCACGGCCCGACCAGGAACAGCAGCAGGATGCCGACCTGGCTGCTGCGCCGCAGGATCAGCCATTTGTGCGCGGGGAGCCAGCCTTTGGCAGCAATGGCTTCGGCGCCGGGACGGACAAAGCTCACGCTCACAGCTTGCTCCCTTGCAGCGCCTTGGGCAACGCGGGCGGTTCAGCAGAAGTCGGCGCTGGCGGGACGGCGCCGGAACTACCCGACAGTCCCTTGCCGCTTTCATACTGCATGCCCTCGGGCATGTTGTACCGATGTTCGGCATCCGGCGTCACCAAACTGCCGCCGGCCTTCTCCTTCTCCACCCAACCCAGGCGGTAATGCGAACTCAAAGCCCCTTTGGCCAGGTAGAGCGGGAACACCTTGATCGAGGCCACCTCGGTGGGGCAGGCCTTCTCGCACTTGCCGCATCCGGTGCAGTGATCGGAATGTACCGTGGGGATGAACAGGGTGTGCTTGCCGGTACGGGGATTGGATAGCGGAACGAGCGTGATCGCTTTGTCGATCACCGGACAAATCCGGTAACAGATGTCGCAACGCAGACCCAGGAAATTCAGGCAGGTTTCGTGATCGACCAGCACCGCCAGACCCATTTTCGACTGGTTGATGTCTTTCAGCGAGTGGTCCAGCGCACCGGTCGGGCAGGCCTTCACGCACGGGATGTCTTCGCACATCTCGCAGGGCAGCTGGCGCGCGACGAAGTAGGGCGTTCCGGTCGACAAAGGCTCTTCGGGTTTGGCCAGATGCAGGATGTTGAAGGGACAATCGCGCACGCACATGCCGCAACGAATGCAGGCTGCGGAAAAGTCGGTTTCCGGCAAAGCGCCCGGCGGCCGTATCGCGGCCGGCGGCAGCGCCCTGGCATGCTTTGCATAGAGCCCGACTCCCAGCCCCAGCAGACCGACGCCGCAGGCCATGCGTGCGGTATCGGCGAGGAACTGCCGACGGGCCGCCGCACTGGGCTTGTTCTCGTTGTCCATGATCCATGGCTGGGGAGCGCACTTCCCTCACGACCCCCGATGCTCTCCAGTTTGCCCGCTCAGGCCTTGACCACCTTGGCCGCACACTTCTTGAAGTCGGTTTCTTTCGAAATCGGACACGTGGCATCCAGGGTGAGTTTGTTGACCAGGCGGTGCTCATCGAAGAAGGGAATGAAGATCATGCCCTCCGGCATCTTGTTGCGACCCTTGGTGTCAACCCGCAGCTCGATCTCGCCACGACGACTGGATACCTTGACCACATCGTTGCGCTTGAGGCCGCGCTTCTCGGCATCCTTCGGGTGCATCCACACCACCGCGTCGGGGAAGGCCTTGTATAGCTCGCCGACGCGACGCGTCATTGAACCGGTATGCCAGTGCTCCAGCACGCGACCCGTGCTCAGCCAGAGGTCGTATTCCTTGTCCGGCATCTCGGCGGCTGGCTGGTAGGGCAGCGCGAAAATCTTGGCCTTGCCGTCGGGGTAGCCATAGAACTTGACACCCTCGCCCTTCTTCACGTACGGATCGTAGCCCTCGCGGAAGCGCCACAGGGTTTCCTTGCCATCGACCACCGGCCAGCGGAAGCCGCGCGCCTTGTGATAGGCATCGAAGTCCGCCAGGTCGTGGGCGTGGCCACGACCGAAGGCGGCGTATTCCTCGAACAGGCCCTTCTGCACGTAGTAGCCAAAAGCCTCGGATTCGTCGTTGGTGTAGCCGGCCCAGGCATGGGCGTTCACCTTGGCGGTATCGCCCTTCGGGAACTTGTTCACCACGCCGTTGGCATAGAGCACGTCGTACAGGGTCTTGCCCTTGAATTCGGGCGCTTTGGCCAGCAGTTCCGCCGGCCAGACATCTTCCATCTTGAAGCGCTTGGAGAATTCCATGTACTGCCACAGATCGGAACGGGATTCGCCCGGGGCCTTGACCTGCTGGCGCCACATCTGGCCGCGCCGTTCGGCATTGCCGAACATGCCTTCCTTTTCCATCCACATCGCGCAGGGCAGGATCAGGTCGGCCGACATGGCCGACACGGTCGGATAGACGTCGGAAACGACGACGAAGGCCTTCGGGTTGCGCCAGCCGGGGTAAATCTCGCCGTTGATGTTCGGCCCGGCCTGCATGTTGTTGGTGGTCGAGGTCCAGTAAAAACCGATCTTGCCGTCCTTCAGCATGCGGCTTTGCGCGACCGCGTGATAGCCCATCTGTCCGGAAAGCGCTCCTCCGGGCAGCTTCCAGAGTTTCTCTGTCATCTCCCGATGCTTGGGGTTGAAGATCACCATGTCGGCGGGCAGGCGATGGGCAAAGGTGCCGACCTCGCGCGCCGTGCCGCAGGCCGAGGGCTGGCCGGTCAGGGAGAAGGGGCTGTTGCCCGGCTCGGATATCTTGCCCACCAGCAGATGCACGTTGTAGATCATGTTATTGACCCAGGTGCCGCGCGTGTGCTGGTTGAAGCCCATGGTCCAGTAGGAGGTGACCTTGGTCTTCGGGTCGGCATAGGCCTTGGCCAGCGCTTCGAGCTTGTCCTTGGGCACGCCGGAAATCTCGTGCGCCTTGTCCAGCGTGTATTCGGCAACGAAGGCCTTGAACTCGTCGAAACTGATCGGCGCGTGCTTGTTCGGGTCGCCCTTGGGCTTGCCGTCGGCGCCCGGATAACCGTTGTTGTTGGCTACCTGCTCCAGCGGATGATTCGGCCGCAGGCCATAACCAATGTCGGTAACACCCTTGAAGAAGCCGACGTTCTTCGTGACGAACTCCTGATTCACGGCGTTGTTCTGGATGATGTAGTTGCAGATGTAGTTGAGGATCGCCAGGTCGGACTGCGGCTTGAAGATCAGCTCGCTGTCGGCCAGTTCGCAGGAGCGATGCGTGAACGTCGACAGTACGTTGATCCTGACGTGGCTGGCGGTGAGGCGACGGTTGGTAATGCGCGACCAGAGGATCGGATGCATCTCGGCCATGTTCGAGCCCCACAGCACGAAGGCATCGGCATGTTCGGCGTCGTCGTAGCAGCCCATCGGCTCGTCGATGCCGAAGCTGCGCATGAAGCCGGCGACGGCCGAGGCCATGCAGTGGCGGGCATTCGGGTCGATGCTGTTGGAACGAAAGCCGGCCTTCATCAGCTTGACGGCGGCATAGCCTTCCCACACCGTCCATTGTCCCGAGCCAAACATGGCGACCCCGTTCGCGCCTTGAGTAGGCTCTTTCAGCGTCTGCTTGACCTTCTCGGCCATGATGTCGAAGGCCGCATCCCAACTGATCGGGGCGAACTCGCCGTTCTTGTCGAACTTGCCGTCCTTCATGCGCAGCAAGGGCTTGGTCAGGCGATCCTTGCCGTACATGATCTTCGACAGGAAGTAGCCCTTGACGCAGTTGAGGCCCTTGTTCACCGGCGCATCCGGATCGCCCTGGGTAGCCACCACGCGACCGTCCTTGACCCCGACCAGCACGCCGCAGCCGACACCGCAGTAGCGGCAGACGCCCTTGTCCCAGCGCACGCCGTCCGCACTTTGCGGCGTCGCGGCCAGCGCCACGCCGGGGATGCTCATGCCGGCGGTGGTAGCCGCGGCGGCGATGGCATTGGTCTTGATGAACTCACGTCGCGTCAATTTCATTTCAGATCTCCTTGTCTGGCTCGGATTCGGTTTGGTGATAGACCATGGCCGCCGACATCACGCCGTCAAGCTGGCCGATAAGCTGGTAAGTGGCGGCGTTGCTGCCGTCGTCCTCGGTTTCGATGGTGACGATCAACTTGCCTTCGGGTGAGACGCCGTGCACCTCGACCCCCGCCAAGGTGGCAAGCCCGGCCTGGACGACTGCCACGTCGCCAAGGCGAGCGTGGATGATGGCGCTGGATATGTTCATTGTGTAACTCCGGGCGTTGGGTACTGATTGGGCACTGGGTAGCGCTGCCGTATTGGTCGCCGCACAGCAATAACCTAAAAAATATAAGGTTTTGTGCACGTGCACCATCCTATGCCTGGCGGACATGGCCGCCTTGACGCTAATCAACCGGAAACATGTTCAAACAAAAAATCGCCAGAGAGTTTTCCCCTATGGCGATTCGATGAACTGATCCGGCAGGGATACTGCCTGCGGGCCGGCTTTTCAGGGATCGCTCAGGGATCAACTTGGTCGATGACGATCCTTACGCCCTTGGCTCCCGGCTTGACCGCGGCGCTCTTGCCGGTCAGGTCGCCCTTGCCCGCTGCGGCCTGGCCGGTTTTCGAGACGCGGACCTCGATACGCACCTGCTGCGCCGAAGAGAGCTTGTTCGACGGCATCACCGCATGGCTGTCATCGAGCGAAAAATCCATCGGCAGATCTGCCGCGCGTGCGCGCAAGGCCGCAAGCGGCATGCGCGGACCATCGACGGCACGGGCGAAGATGAAGACGACGTCATCGGGACTGGCCTTGGCCTTGATTGCGGCAGCGAGTTCGACCCGCCCGCTGACCGAT
>JANMTA010000573.1:0-4712 GCA_031389965.1 Betaproteobacteria bacterium | reverse complement strand
GGTTGCTGAAGATGAGCTTGCGGTGGTGTTCCATGAGCATGCAGTCCAGAGTGTTATAGAAGACTTCAAGATTATAATCTCGCGCTCAAACCAATCGATCGGGGTCAGCATGCAGCGCGAAGCCATGGAATTCGATGTCGTCATCGTGGGCGGTGGTCCGGCCGGGCTTGCCGCCGCGATCCGGCTCAAGCAGGTCAATGCCGAGATCAACGTCTGCCTGATCGAGAAAGGCTCCGAAATCGGCGCCCATATCCTCTCCGGCGCGGTCATGGACCCGCGCGCGCTGAACGAACTGATCCCCGACTGGCAGGCGCAGGGCGCGCCGCTGGAGACGTCCGTCACCCGCGACCGCTTCGCCTTCCTCACGCAGTACGGCTTCGTTGATCTGCCCGTCATGCTCCTGCCCGGCTGCTTCCAGAACCACGGCAACTACGTCATCAGCCTGGGCCAGCTCTGCCGCTGGCTGGGTGCGCAGGCCGAAGCGCTGGGCGTCGAGGTCTACCCCGGCTTCGCCGGCGCCGAAGTGCTCTACGACGAGCAGGGCGCGGTACGCGGTGTCGCCACCGGCGACATGGGGCTCGCGCGGGACGGCCAGCCCGGCCCCAACCACCAGCCGGGCATGGAACTGCTGGCCAAGTACACGCTGTTCGCCGAAGGCTGTCGCGGCCATCTGGGCAAGCAGGTCGAGGCGAAGTTCGATCTACGCGCCGATTCCGATCCGCAGACCTACGCCCTGGGCATCAAGGAACTGTGGGAAGTCAATCCCGAGCAGTTCGAGAAGGGCCTGGTGATGCACACCTTCGGCTGGCCGATGAAGTCCGACACCTATGGCGGCGGCTTCATCTACCACTTCGGCGACAACCTCGTATCCGTCGGCCAGGTCGTCGGCCTCGGCTACAAGAACCCCTTCCTTTCGCCCTTTGAGGAAATGCAGCGCCTGAAGACCCATCCGCAGATCGCCCCGCTGTTCAAGGGCGGCAAGCGCCTGGCCTACGGTGCCCGCGCCCTCGCCGCCGGCGGCCTTCAATCACTCCCGAAGCTCGACTTCCCCGGCGGCGCCCTGATCGGCGACGATGCCGGAATGCTCGTCGCCTCGCGCATCAAGGGCAGCCATGCCGCGCTCAAGAGCGGCATGCTGGCCGCCGAAGCCGCTGCTGCCGCACTGGCCGCGGGGCGCGCCAACGACACGCTGGTCGAGTACCCCGAGGCCTTCCGCGATTCGTGGCTCCACGAGGAACTGCACACCGCGCGCAACTTCAAGCCGTGGATGGCCAAGGGGCTGTGGACCGGCACGCTGATGTTCGGCATCGACCAGGTGCTGCTGCGCGGCAAGGCGCCGTGGACCCTGCACAACACCGCCGACCATCTGAAACTGAAGCCCGCCGCCGAATGCACGCCGATCGCCTACGAGAAGCCGGACGGGGTGCTGACCTTCGACCGGCTCTCGTCGGTCTTCCTCTCCAACACCAACCACGAGGAAGACCAGCCCTGCCATTTGCAGTTGAAGGACGCCGCAGTTGCCATCGCAACCAACCTCGCGCTCTACGATGCGCCCGAGCAGCGCTACTGTCCGGCCGGCGTGTATGAGATCGTGCGCGATGAAAGCGGCGAAAATCCGCGCCTGCAGATCAACGCGCAGAACTGCGTGCATTGCAAGACCTGCGACATCAAGGACCCGACGCAGAACATCAACTGGGTGGTGCCGCAGGGCGGCGAAGGGCCGATCTATACCCAGATGTAAAAGTTATGCGAAGCGGTATCGCTTGGGACGGCGTTGGTAGGACGGCGATGCCAGTACGATCTTAGCTTGGCGCATTTAATAACTTGATGAGCGACCGCTGTTTCTTGTTTGAAGGAGAAGATCATGGGTAAGCACGAAATTATCGACATGGCTTTGCAGTTGAAAGCAGCCGATCGCTACGAGGTTGCGGAGAAAATCATGCAGAGCCTCGATAAGCCTGACCCTGAAATTGATCGGGTCTGGGCCGAAGAAGCATTGCATAGGGCACGGGCCTGCGATGAAGGTCGGATGAAAACACTTCCGTTCAACGAAATTTTTGGGGATAAATGAAGCGGATTCGCTTTTCAGAAATCGCCAACGATGAATTGGCAGATGCCTGCCATTGGTATGAGGGACAACAGGAAGGGCTGGGCATACGTTTCAAAAATGCTGTGCGAGATGCGGCAAGCCGGATTGCCCGGACACCGCTGTTGTTTCCAGTGGAATTGGAAGATGTGCGGCGGTACGATTATGAATCGGTTTCCCTATACCTTGCGCTTTGTGGTGCGCGGGGACGAAGTTTGGGTCGTGGCCGTTTCGCACCAACATCGTCGCCCGGATTACTGGGTAAAGCGTATCGACGGACAATAGCTGGCGTCATCCCCGCGGAAAGTCGGCGCTGGCGATACGGCGAAAAAAACGGGAACCCGCGGGTTCCCGTTTGCATTGCGGACGAAGCAGAATCAGAACATCGCCTCATCCAGCGCCAGCGCGCTCGCCCCGCCCTGCACCACTTCCTGCGCCAGGCCGGTCGCCGCGACCATGACGTGGTCGGCGTAGAAATGCGCGGTGGCGATCTTGGCCGGGAAGAAGGGATCGCCATTGTTGTCCTCGCCGGCGGCGATCTTGCCTTGCGCCACAAGTGCGGCGCGCGCCATCATCCAGCCACCCGAGACGATGCCCATCAAGCGCAGGAAGGGCACGGCACCGGCGGCGACGGCACGCACGTCCTTGCCGTAATTGGCGACGATGTAGTCGGTGGCCTGCTGCAGCGCCTCGATGCCGCGACCCAGCGCCGCGGCGATGGCAACGAACTCCGCGCCCTTGTGCTGTGCCAGTTCGCCGCGCGTCTGCTGCATCATGCCGATCACCGCCTTGAGCGTGGCGCCGCCTTCGCGGGCGATCTTGCGCCCCATCAGGTCATTGGCCTGAATGCCGGTGGTGCCTTCGTAAATCGTCGTGATGCGCGCATCGCGCATGAACTGCGCGGCGCCGGTTTCCTCGATGAAGCCCATGCCGCCATGCACCTGCACGCCGAGATAGGCCATTTCGTTGCCGGTCTCGGTACTCCAGCCCTTGACCACCGGAATCATCAGGTCGACATAGGCCTGGTTCTGCGCCCGCTCGGCGGCGTCCGGGTGACGCGCTGCGGCGTCGTGCGCGGCGGCGACCGAATACGCCAGTGCGCGCATGGCTTCCACGTTCGAGCGCATCAGCATCAGCATGCGGCGGATGTCCGGATGCTGGATGATGGCCACGCCGGCGGCTGAACCTTCGATGGCACGGCCCTGCACGCGATCCCTGGCGTAGGCCACGGCATGCTGGTAGGCGCGCTCGCTGATCGCCAGGCCTTCGAGGCCGACCGCGAAGCGCGCCGCGTTCATCATGACGAACATGTACTTGAGGCCTTCGTTCTCCTTGCCCACCATGGTGCCGATCGCCCCGCCGCTGTCGCCCAGCGCCATGACGCAGGTCGGACTGGCGTGGATGCCGAGCTTGTGCTCGACAGAAACGCAATAGACGTCGTTGCGCGCACCGAGAGTGTACCCACCTGAGCCATCGGCATTGACCAGAAATTTCGGCACGACGAACAGCGAAATGCCCTTGACGCCTTCCGGTGCATCCGGCGTGCGGGCGAGCACGAGGTGGATGGTGTTCTCCGCCATGTCGTGGTCGCCGTAGGTGATGAAGATCTTCTGGCCGAAGATGCGGTAGCTGCCGTCACCCTGCGGCACGGCGCGCGAACGGATCGCCGCGAGGTCCGAGCCGGCCTGCGGCTCGGTGATGTTCATGGTGCCGCTCCACTTGCCGGAAATCATGTTGGGCAGGTACATCGCCTGCTGCGCTTCGGTGCCCGCCAGTTCCAGCGCCTCTGTGGCGCCCAGCGTCAGCAGCGGACACAGCGAAAACGCCATGTTGGACGACTTCCACATCTCCTGCACCGCCGCCGAAATCACCTTGGGCAGGCCCTGGCCGCCATGTTCGGGATTGCCCGAAAGCGCATTCCAGCCGTTGTCGACGAACTGCGCGTAGGCCTCCTTGAAGCCCTTGGGCATGGTCACCGCCTTGTCGGCCCAGCGCACGCCTTCACGGTCGCCGCTCCAGTTGAGCGGTGCCAGCACGCCTTCGGTAAATTTGGCTGACTCGGCGAGGATCGCCTCGACGACATCTGGCGTCGCTTCCTCGTAACCCGGCAAGGCGGCCACCTTGTCGAGGCCGGCCAGTTCGTTCAGGACGAACTGCATGTCCTTCAATGGGGCGGTATAGCTGCTCATGCCAATGCCGCCGTCAGTTCCGGTACCGCGGCAAAAAGATCGGCGACCAAGCCGTAGTCGGCCACCTGGAAAATCGGCGCGTCGGGATCCTTGTTGATCGCCACGATCACCTTGGAATCCTTCATGCCGGCCAGATGCTGTATCGCCCCGGAAATGCCGATCGCGATGTAGAGCTGCGGCGCGACGATCTTGCCGGTCTGGCCGACCTGGTAGTCATTCGGCACGAAGCCGGCATCGACCGCGGCACGGGAAGCACCCAGTGCCGCGCCGAGTTTGTCGGCCAGCGGCTCCAGCAGCTTGTGGTAGTTCTCGCTATTGCCCATGCCGCGCCCGCCGGAGACGATGATCTTCGCCGCGCCGAGTTCCGGTCGCGCCGATTTGGTCAGTTCCCGACCGATCAGTTTCGACTGACCCAGATCCGGAGCGGCCGCCAGTGC
>JANMTA010000570.1:0-1644 GCA_031389965.1 Betaproteobacteria bacterium | reverse complement strand
CACGAGGTGTACAAGATGCGCGACGTCGCCCGCCTGACGACGAAAATGTATCTGTCCGACATGGTGCCGGCCATGCGTCCCGCCGATGCCTTCGCCAAAATGGCGCACCGCGAGATCGACCGCGTGCCGATCGACGAACTGGAAGGACGCGTCACCGCGGTGCTGCTGACGCCTTACCCGCCGGGCATACCACTGCTGATCCCGGGCGAGCAGTTCAATGCCACCATCGTGCGCTACCTGAAGTTTGCCCAGGAGTTCAACGAGACGTTCCCCGGCTTCGAGACCGACATCCACGGCCTGGTCAAGAACGGCGGCGAGGGCGGCGTGCGCTATTACGTGGATTGCGTGGCGCAGTAAGAGTCGGCGCTGGCGGTACGGCGGCTTCAGGCCCGCTCGTAAGTGACGTAGGCGTAGCCGATCCGCCGCACAAAAAATCAACCAGGCTCACCCCTTGAGCCTGGCGGGCTGTATCTTGGGAACTCCTGCATTGAAGGAGTTTCCGTGACTGATTACGCCACCCAGGACGCACCCATCGACCGCCTGCTCTGGCAAGCGATTGCCGACAGTCCATGCCCCGAAGATTTCCGCGACTACCTGCAGCATGCGCCCGAGGGCGCTGCGCATTCCGACGAGGCCATCGAGCGGCTGATCGTCCTCGACGATGCCGATGCCGTTTGCGGTACCGACGAAGCTCGCTACCCGGCAGCGGTCACGGCCATTGAGACGCTGGCCTCGGCCGGCAATCCCGTTGCCCAGTTTCACATGGGCAAGCTGTGCGACAACGGCATCGGCATGGCCATCGACCGTGAGCGCTCCGAGGGCTGGTACCGCCTTGCCATCCTGCAAGGCGAAACCCGCAGTCAGGTCAATCTAGCCTTGCGGCTGGATCAGCAAGACTCGCCCGCCGCATGCGACGAGGCGTGGCGCCTGCTGCAGGCAGTGGCAGAGGCAGGCGTAGGCACGGCCACCTACAATCTCGCCCATCGACTCGCACGCCGTGCGGCGAACGGCGAGACGGCCGAATGGGCGCGCGCCTTCGAGCTCTTCCATCAGGCCTGGGAGCAGGGTAATTCAACTGCCGGCCACTTTATCGGCTACCTGCTGTTGCGCGGAAATGGCGTGCGCCGGGATGAGGTATTGGGCCACGAGTGGATGGACCGTGCGGCACGCGCCGGATGCGTCGCCGCCATCGTCCACCTGGGGTCCAGAGCGGAGAACGGGAACGGCGGCGAAAAAGACATCCCGGCTGCCATCGCATGGTTTCGGCAGGGCGCGGAACTGGGCGACGCGGAATGCCAGCATCGGCTCGGGCATCTCCTACTCCGCGGTGAGGGCATCCCCAAGGATGGCGCCCAGGCCGTGAATTGGCTCAAGCGCGCTGCCGTACGAGGGCATCAGGACGCGCAGCGCATCCTCGGCCTTACCTATCTGTGGGGCATCGACGTCATCCGCAATGCGCGTTTCGGCCGCAAGTGGCTGACGCGGGCCGCCGAGCAGGGCGACGCCCACGCTGCATACCATCTCGGCAAAATCTGCCAGAAAGCTGAGCCTCCGGAGCTTGAAATGGGGGTACGGTGGTTCGAGCGGGCTGCTAAGTCAGGGCACAGCGAAGCGCAGGGCGCGCTCGGCTTTTGCTACTGGTTT
>JANMTA010000487.1:0-5650 GCA_031389965.1 Betaproteobacteria bacterium | reverse complement strand
TCGCCGTAGGCCATCCAGTTGCGCGCCGAGGCGCCGGTGATGTATCCGGCAGTTGCCAGACGCGCGACGTCGGTCAGCAACGGAATCGCTGCCATGTCGAGCACCGCCGAAACTTTTGCCCCGCGGCAGACCTCGAGCAGGTGGCCGAGCAAGCCGAAGCCGGTGATGTCTGTCAGCGCATGCACGGCATCGAATTGGGCAAGATGCCGGCCCGGCGTGTTGAGCTGGGTGGTGCTGGCGATCATGGCCGCATAGCCGGCGGCATCGAGCGCACCCTTCTTCAGCGCGGCCGACATCACGCCGACGCCGAGCGGCTTGCCGAGGATCAGCACGTCGCCGGCACGGGCGCCGGCATTGGTCTTGACCTTGTCCGGATGCACCAGGCCCATCACCACCAGGCCGTAGATCGGCTCCACGGAATCGATGGTGTGGCCGCCGGCGATCGGGATGCCGGCTGTGGCGCAGACGCTCTCGCCGCCTTCGAGGATCTTGCCGATCACTTCCAGCGGCAGCTTGTCGATCGGCATGCCGACCAGGGCCAGGGCCATGATCGGCGTACCGCCCATGGCATACACGTCGCTGATCGCGTTGGTGGCGGCGATGCGGCCGAAGTCGTAGGGATCGTCGACGATGGGCATGAAGAAATCCGTCGTGGCAATCAGCGCCTGCTCGTCGTTTAGCCGGTATACCGCCGCGTCGTCGGCGGTCTCGATGCCGACCAGCAATTCCTTCGGCACCGGAAAGTTGCGCGCGCCGCGCAGGATTTCGGTGAGCAGGCCGGGCGCCACCTTGCAGCCACAGCCGCCGCCGTGACTGAACGAGGTCAAGCGGATCGGAGCGGCGGGATTTTTTGGAGAATTCATTGTCTTTACAACCTTGTCATTTCAAGAAGACTGCATACAGCGGCGCATTCCTGCGCCGGAGAGAACAAGGATACCCGCTCCGCGCAGCGTCGGGAGAGACGGGCGTAGTAAGCGGGATCGCACATGGCGCGTGAAATCAGTTCAGCCAGACCTGCCGCATCGCCGGCCGCAAACCAGCCCGGATAATCTGCGCCGAGCATGCCGCGATTGCCCGCAATGTCGCTGCCCAGCACCGCAACGCCGCTGCTCACGGCCTCGATCAGCACGTTGGCGCCGCCTTCCATGAGCGAGGGCAGCAACAGCAGGTGGCAGCGCTTTAGGCGTTGCCGCGTTGCAGACTGCGACAGGGCGCCGAGCCAGTGGTAGCGGCTGTCCCCGGCGCCCAGCGCCGCCACTTCGGCGGCCAATGCCGGATCAAGCGCACCGCCGACATGGAACAGTCGCAGCGGCAAGTCTGCCGGTAGCCGCCGCAGGGCACGCAGGGCCGTCAGCGGATCCTTCTCGGGACGCATGTGGCCCACCAGCGCCAGGTCGAAATGGCGCCGGCTGCGTCGCCCCGGCAGCAGCGCACGCGCCGACTGGTAGATCACCATCGTCTTCGCCGCATACCCGGGTGGCAGGGCCTGCACACCTTCCGCTTGCAGCACCACGAGATGGCTGGCCAGCGCCAGCGAGCGCTGCGCCGCGGCGTCCGTGGCGATGTCTCTGTAGAGATCGGTGCCGGTCAGCACCACCACCAGCGGACGCTGCGGATGGCGTTCGGCGAAGGCGGCGATCGACGGCGCCGAGCGGCGGGCATGCAGCGCAATCAGAAAGTCGGCGCTGGCGCCACGCCACTCCTGTTCGATCCGCACCTGCGCCAGGGGCGCCAGGCAATGCGCCCAGCGCCGCGCGGTATGCCAGTTGCCATTGTTGGCACTGGCCAGCGCCGGGCTGATAATGGCAACGGAGGGAGGAGACTTGATGGACACGCCGGACCTTAGAACTGCCGACAAGAAACTTCTTGCCGATGCCTTGCAGGATGCGCGCGATTATACGATCAGCCTGCTCGACGACTGGGCCGGCTGGCCCGCTGACGCCGAGCCTGACCCCCTGCACGTGCCCTGCCTGAACATCGTCAATCCGCCCCTGTGGGAGCTGGGCCATGTCGCCTGGTTCATGGAGTACTGGTGCCGGCGTTATAGGGGAGAAGCGGCTACATCGCTGCCCTCCCGCCTGGCCGACGCCGACCGCTGCTACGACTCGCGCAATGTTCCGCACGACAGCCGCTGGCAGCTCGACCTGCCCGACTGGAATGCCACCCGACACTACTTGCAAGACACACTCGCCGCGGCGCTGGAGGCCTTGCACACGCTCCCCGACACCGATGCCGCCCTCTACTTTCACCGCCTCGCCCTGTTCCACGAGGACATGCACGACGAAGCCTTCCGCTACACGCGGCAGACCCTGGGCTGGCCGGCGCACGACGGACTGGCCGACCTGCCTGCGAACTCGGACATCACGATCGACGGCGGCGAATTCCTCATGGGCAGTTCACCGGCAGGCAGGGGCTTCGTCTTCGACAACGAGAAGTGGGCGCATCCGCAACGTGTCGAAAGCTTTGCTATTTCAGCCACGCCGGCAAGGAATTCGGACTATCTGGCATTCGTCGAGGCGGACGGCTACCGCCAGCCGCGATGGTGGTCGCCCAGCGGCCAGGCCTGGCTTGCTGCCAGCGGGCAAACCCTGCCGCGCTACTGGCGCAGGAATGATGGTCGCTGGCAGCAGCGGCGCTTCGCGCAGTGGGTCGATCTGGCGCCGGAGCAGCCGGTGATACACCTGACGGCCCATGAAGCCGAAGCCTGGTGCCGCTGGGCCGGCCGCCGCTTGCCGAGCGAAGCGGAGTGGGAATACGCGGCCCGCCACGCCAACCATTTCGCCTGGGGAACACAGGTATGGGAATGGACCGCGAGCCCGTTTGCGCCCTATCCCGGCTTCAGCCCCGACCCCTATGCCGAATATGCCGCCCCGTTTTTCCACACCCACCGCAGCGTGCGCGGCGGCTCCTTCGCCACGCGCCCGCGCCTGCGCGACTCGCGCTACCGCAACTACTACGAGCCGCAGCGCGACGACATCCTTGTCGGTTTCCGCAGCTGTCCGCTGGCGTGAAGCTCAGACGCGTTGCAGCACGAACAGAGCCAGGAACCCGCAGCCAATGGTCAGCAGGGTATTGCGCCAGACAGCGGCCACAATGATCGCCACCAGACCGGCCCAGAGCCGCGAATTGCCGGCGCCTAAGATGATCTCGCCCTGCATCAGCAACAGTTCCGGCGCGGTCAGCGCCGTCAGTGCGGCGATCGGGACGAAGGGCAGCAGGCGGCGAAACCATCCCGGCGGCTGAAAGTGCCCTTCCGCGGCAATGAAGGAATAGCGAATGCCGAAGGTGATCGCACCGCAGACCAGCATCAGCCACCAGATATTCATTTGGCCCGCCGCGGCATTGCGGCACCTGCAACAAGGCCGGCCATCGCGGCAACAAACAGGCCGAGCTTGTAAGGCATGGCTGCCATTGCCACTGCTGCCGCGCCGGCTGTGACAGCCGCCAACAAGCGCGCCCGACTGTCGATCAGCGGCACCACGATGGCGATGAAAGTCAGCGGCAGGGCGAAATCCAGGTCAAGATTCGACGGCAGTTGGGCGCCGATCAGCACCCCTCCCAAAGTCGCCAACTGCCAGCCTGCCCACAGACCGAAACCCGAACCGAACAGAATCCAGTGCGCCTGCGCCGACCGCGACGAATTCGGTGCGACGACCAGAATATGCGGAATCGCTGCTGCATAGGCTTCATCGGTCAGCAGGTAGGCCAGCAGGATTTTCCAGCGCCGCGGCAGGTGCGCCAGGATCGGTGCGACGGAAGCGCTGTAGAGCGCGTGGCGCAGATTCACCATGCCCACGGCGCCCGCAATGAGAAGCAGCGGTGCGCCGACCCCGACCAGTTGCGCCAGCAGGAACTGCGCCGAACCGGCGAAAACGATAGCCGACATCGCCATCGCCGCCAGTGCCGGGATGCCGCTTTGCAGCGCCACCACGCCGTAGATGACGCCAAACGGCACCACGCCCACCAATATCGGCATGACGGCGCGCAGTCCGAGGGAAAACGCTTCGGCGGCCTTCATGGCTTGCCGCCGGGCCGCCCCAAGGCAGCCGCTCCAGAACCCTGCGAGCACAGCGAGCCGTGGTCACCCCTTTTAGTTTCGGCCGCTTCGCTTAACGCCGATAAGTCCGGCGTTAGCCTGCACTGAAACTGCGTTTTCCTGGAAAAGGGGGTGGGGGATAAGTCCTTCATTTACTCTCCGGCAGATTGACCAGCACGATGCCACCCACCACCATCGCGGCGGCGGCAAAGAAGTGCAGGCTGGGCTGGTCATGCATCAGCATCATGCCGAACCAGACCCCGAACAGCGGCGTGAGGAAGGAGAAGACCAGCAGGCGGCCCGCCAGATAGCGCGTCAGCAGCCAGAACCACGCCAGGTAACTGATGAAGGCAACGACCACGACCTGGTAGGCGATGGCCCATAAAGTCGGCGCTGACAACACGCCGATGCCGCGCTCGCCGACCAGCCAGGAGAGCGGAAACATGACGGCAGCGGATACCACCAGCTGATACAGCAGCACCTTGGTCGCCGTGATCTTCGCCAGCGCGGTGGCGCGGATCAACACCGTCGTCGCCGCCCAGAACAGCGCCGCGAGGACGCCAAAGGTATCTCCCAGCAAGCTGCCGCCCGCGGCCTTGTCGATGAAGGCAAGTATCAGCCCGGCAAAGGCCAGCAGCACACCGACCCACTGGCGCCAGCCCATGCGCTCGCCGGGTACGAAGAAATGCAGGCCGAGCACCGTGAAGCAGGGCGCCGTATAGAGGAACACCACCATGCGCGATACCGTGGTGTGATCGATGCCGACAAAGATGAAGATGAATTCCAGGCCGAACAGCAGGCCCACCAGCAAGCCGGGGCGCAGGGAGCGGTCTTTGGCGAACAGCGCCATGCCGCGCCAGCGCGCCCAGGCGAAGACCAGCAGGGCGCCACCGACGGAACGGATCGCGGCCTGCAGAATCGGGGCGATCTCGGCTGTAGCAAACTTGATCGCCACCTGCTGGAAGCCCCAGATGGCGCACAGCAGCACCATCAGGCCAAATGCCGCCGGACCGGGAGCGATGCGGCTATTCATACGGCATGGGGAATCGGTGGCGGCAGGCTGATGCGCCGCCGTAGCTCACAGCAGAAACTGCCCCAGCCACCAGGCGACAGCGGCAATCAGCGCACTGGCCGGGATGGTCAGCACCCAGGCCCAGACGATGCCCCCGGCCACGCCCCAGCGCACATTGCTGGGCCCCTTGGACGTGCCGACACCGACGATCGCGCCGGTGATGGTGTGCGTGGTGGACACCGGGATGCCCAGCATGGTGGCCCCGAACAAGGTAATCGCGCCGCCGGTCTCGGCACAGAAACCACCCATCGGACGCAGCTTGGTAATGCGCTGGCCCATGGTCTTGACGATGCGCCAGCCGCCGAACATCGTGCCCAGGCCCATTGCCGTGTAACAGGAGATCACCACCCACATCGGCACCGAATCGCCGGTCTTCATGATGCCGGCGGCGAGCAGCAGCATCCAGATGATGCCGATGGTTTTCTGCGCGTCGTTACCGCCATGGCCCAGGCTATAGAGGGCTGCCGACACCAGTTGCAGACGACGAAAACGCTTGTCCACCTTGCGCGGCGCGCTACGGTTGCACAGCAGGACACCACCAC
>JANMTA010000455.1:0-3451 GCA_031389965.1 Betaproteobacteria bacterium | reverse complement strand
TTGGCGCAGATGCCGCAACCCTTGCAGGTCTTCAGGTTGAAATCGAACCAGGCCGCATGCTCCTCGACGCATTGCACCGGGCAGTACAGCCAGCACACGGCGCACTTGACGCACTTGTCGCGGTCGACCACCGGGCGCATGCTGCGCCAGTCGCCGGGCAGCATCGGGCTGACTTCGGTGGCCACCGGGCAGAGATCGTCCGGCACATTGGCCTTGACCAGGTCGAACAGCGGATAGCTGGTATGGCGACTCATGCGGCAACCCTCCGCTCGATGATGTGCACCGTCGTCTCGTGGTAGCCACGCTCCAGCGCGATCATGTTCTGCTTCAAACCGGCGTCACGGAAGTCAGAATCTTCCAGCGAGCGCTTCAGCGCATCCAGCGAGACGATTCCCGTGGTTCGTGCAAAAGCGCCGAGCATCAGCGTATTGGTGATGGGTCGCTTGAATACCTCCAGCGCAATGCTGATCGCATCGCACAGACCGACCACGCCGACCGCATCCGACAGTACCACTTCATCCAGTGGCTTGTGCGTGGCCTGCACCAGTGTGCCACCGGCTTTGAGGCCGGCAAATATATCCACCGATCTGGCCAGCGTCGGATCGACACAGATCAGGCAGTCGGGCGTATAGATGTTGGTCAGCTGGCGGATTTCGCGATCGCTGCAGCGCAGGAAGGAAACCACCGGAGCGCCGCGCCGCTCGAAACCGAAGGACGGAATCGACACCGCGTACTTGCCCTCTTCCAGCAGGGCCGCCGCAAGCATCGCTGCCGCGGTAACGGCACCCTGGCCGCCGCGGCCATGAAAGCGTACTTCGTACATCACGTTTCCTCCGGTTTGACTGGGCTCGTTGGCTCCGTCTCTTGTTTGCTTCCCTGTGAAATCTATTATGCGACTTATGCGCCCGCAACGGCCTTCCAACCGGGCTTGACGGCGGGGCCGGCCGGCCCTCCCCCGCGCACCGGCAGGTGCAGCAGTGCCAGTCCCTGGGTAAATCCGGCACGCCTGATCAATGTGTACTTCAGCATCCAGCCTGCGGCAACCACCATGAGTCCGGCGGCAAACACCAGGCCGGCCCGCCCCGGCACGCCCGCCAGAGCCAATACGACAAGAAGCGCCGGCACAACGTGGCCCAGCAAGACAAATCGCGGTGCAAATACTGTCAATACCCGCAATGCCGCTTCGGGCGCGCCATCGGCAAGCAGACCGGCAAGATACCGTCTCCAAAACCAGGCGCGGACGGCAATCAGAACGATCAGGAAAACCAGTGCCCAGGGGCCGATCGGCAGTGCGGAAAGCGCCACCACACAGGCCAGGAAGCCGCCGCCCTCGGCCAGGCCGGTGGCAATCATCAGAGGAACGCTGCGCGGATGCCGCCAGGTCGGGATGCCCTTGTTGGCCGCCAGGATCCGGGCCTGGCTATAGAGAAAGACCAGACCCAGAACTCCTGTCATCAGGACGAATACCGGCTGCACAGTCATCAGCGCCATTGCACCGAGAGGGAAAAGTATCAGCGCCGCCACCGCCTCCCGCGTCATCCACGAGGTCGCGAAATGCCGATAGACGTTCAAGGCACGCCACGGCCGTCCAATCTCGAACCAGACGCAGGTCAGGCCGCCGCCGATCAGCATCAGGCCCAGCAGGGTCGCGGCGCGGATGACATCCGGGTCAACACTGACCAGTGAATTGAACAGCAGCAGGCCGCCGCCCGCACCGCCGGCGATGAAGTTCGCCGCCGCGCGCCAGTCCCAGTTGCGCTGCTGCCTGGGCGACACCAGATCGGGGATTCTCTTGGCCGGTTTCTTCATGACTGATCCCATATGTAATACACACCGGGCTCGGTGCCGAGTTCTTCGTGCATGCGGTAATGCTGCGTGCGACCCAGCAGTTGGCTGACGTTGCTTGCGGGATCCTCGATGTCGCCAAACTCCATGGCGCCGGCAATGCATGAATTGACGCAGGCAGGAGTAACCTCGGGATGCACGCCGGGAATGCGCCCGGTGATGGCAGCTTCATCAATGCGATCGACACAGAAGGTGCATTTCATCGAGACCGCGATGCGCGCCGGATCGAAGCCCATCGCTTCCGATGGCAAGGGCTGATCACCGTAGGCATAGTGCTGGGCATGGACAATCGAGCGCGCATCGTAAGGACAGGCCATCACGCAATTGGCGCAACCGATGCACAGATCGTAGTCGATCGCCACCAGGCCGTCGGCGCGCTTCGTGGTGGCCTTGGTCGGACAAACCTCCTCGCACGGCGGATTGGCGCAATGCATGCAGGCCATCGGCAGGAAGGTGCGGCGCACATCGGGGAACTCGCCGGTCTCGATGTCGAGCACGCGCCGCCACTGGATTCCCGGCGGCGTCGCATTGGCACCCTTGCAGGCGGCCGTACAGGTCTGGCAGCCAATGCAGCGGCGCAGATCGATGGTGGTGACGTAGCGGGTCATGCCTGCGCCCTTTCCATATGTCCTTCCATCTTGCGCACCTGAACCTTGACGATGTCGGAGCCGGAGCCGGTGGCATCGGTGAGTTCCAGCGACATCGGTGCAATCGTGTTCAGGCTCGGCATGTCGAGATCCTTGGCGAACGGCTGGGCCCAGTGGTCGAACTGTCCGAGGATGACCAGGGTGTCCGGCCGGATGCCTTGCGCCAGCACCGCAGCACCATAAGTGGCGCCGATATGGGAACGGACTTCGATGCGATCGCCGTCGGCGATGCCGTAACGCGCCGCGGTCTTCGCATTCATGATCACGCCGCCGTGGCCGCGGATGTTCAGCGAGACTTCCCGCATCAGTTCGATGCCGACGTTGCCACCGGCGTGATACTGCATGCTCTTGCTGGCCAGCAGCCACAGCGGGAAATCCTCAACCCTGGCGCCGGCATTCACCAGCGCCGCATCCCAGCGTCCGGGAACGTCGTGCCATTCCGGCAGCGCGGCATACTCCGACAATTGATGGTCCCACCAGGTCATCTTGTTCTCGTGCAGACGGTTCCCGAGTTCGCGCCCGACACGCAGCAAACGCTCCTGATAAGGCAGTTCGTAGCGCAGGCCTTGCTTTTCCATGGTCGGCGACAGATACCACTCCAGCCGCGACATCGGTACCGTATAGAAGCCGTGCTCCTTGAACCAGTCCAGATCGTGGGTCTCCTTGCCTTCCGACAGCGAGGTCGTTGCCGCACGGCATACCGCATCCCAGATCACTTCCGGCGTGTGCTCCAGCTTCGGGTCCAGGCTGAAGTCGTAGTTGGCGCCCTTGAGCGGGGAAACACCTGCCGCGCCGCGATTAATCGCATCGTTGTACTGCTCGAGCAGACCCATGCGTTTCGCCAGTTCGGTGGTGATCCAGGTGAAGTCGCGGGTGTCGCCTTGCGCCGCCACGGCGTTCTGCCGCAGCGCGACGCCCTTGTGCTCCCAGAACTGTTCCATGAATTTGGTGCCGCCGAC
>JANMTA010000235.1:0-2346 GCA_031389965.1 Betaproteobacteria bacterium | reverse complement strand
CTGCTCGCCCGGTTTCGATGCACTGAAGTTCTTCGGCTGGATGGACGAGTGCCACCCGACCTGGTACACCGCGGTGCCGACCATGCACCAGGCCATCCTGACCCGCGCCGGCCGCAACAAGGAAATCATCGTCAAGAACCCGCTGCGCTTCCTGCGCTCCTCGTCCTCGTCGATTCCGCCGCAGGTGATCGCGGAACTGGAGACCGTGTTCGGCGCGCCGCTGATCGAGGCCTACGGCATGACCGAGGCAACCCACCAGATGGCCAGCAACCCCCTGCCGCCGGCGGTGCGCAAGCCGGGTTCGGTCGGCCTCGCCGCGGGACCGGAAATCGAAATCATGGACGAAGACGGCAACATCCTGGCGCCCGACACCGTGGGCGAGATCGTGATCCGCGGCCCCAACGTCACCACCGGCTACGAGAACAACCCGCAGGCGAATGCCGAGGGCTTCACCCACGGCTGGTTCCGTACCGGCGACCAGGGCGTCAAGGATGCCGAGGGCTACGTCTCGTTGACGGGTCGCCTCAAGGAGATCATCAATCGCGGCGGCGAAAAGATTTCGCCACGCGAGATCGACGAAGTCATCATGGATCACCCGGCCGTGGCGCAAGTGGTCTGCTTCGCCGTGCCGCACCCCAAGCTGGGCGAGGAAGTCGGCGCCGCCGTGGTGCTGAAGGAAGGCGCCACTGCCACCGAGAAGGAAATCCAGGCCTTCGTCGCCATCCATGTCGCCGATTTCAAGGTGCCCAAGAAGATACTGATCCTGCCCGAGATTCCCAAGGGCGCCACCGGCAAGCTGCAACGCATCGGGCTTGCCCAAAAACTCGGCCTGGCCTGAGCTTCGCAAGCTCTGAACATCCCGCCATTTACCTGCAAATAATTACGCAAACATACAACCCTGAGGACCACTCCATGAAACTCAACAAAATCGCTTTTGCACTGGGCGCCAGCTTCGCCCTCTTCGCTGCTTCCGCCGCCCACGCCTGGGAGCCGACCAAGCCGGTCGAGTTCGTCGTTCCCGCCGGTACCGGCGGCGGCGCCGACCAGATGGCGCGCTTCCTGCAGGGCGTGATCGCCAAGCACAAGCTGATGAAGCAGCCGCTGATCGTGGTCAACAAATCCGGCGGCGCCGGGGCCGAAGGCTTCCTCGAAATCAAGGGCGCCAAGGGCGACGCGCACAAGATCGTGATCACCCTGTCCAACCTGTTCACCACGCCGCTCGCCACTGCCGTGCCCTTTAACTGGCGCGACATGACGCCGGTCAGCATGCTCGCGCTCGACGAGTTCGTGCTCTGGGTCAATGCCGAGACGCCCTACAAAACCGCCAAGGAGTATCTCGACGCAATCAAGGCCGGTACCGACAACAAGTTCAAGATGGCCGGCACCGGCTCCAAACAGGAAGACCAGTTGATCACCGTGCTGGTGGAAAAGGCCGGCGGCAAGAAGGTCACCTACATCCCCTTCAAGGGCGGCGGCGACGTCGCCGTGCAACTGGTCGGCAAGCATGTCGATTCCACGGTGAACAACCCGATCGAAGCCGAGGCACACTGGCGCTCGGGCAAACTGCGCGCCCTGTGCGTGATGGACAGCAAGCCCATGCCCTACAAGGCCAAGGTGACGACGACGCAATCCTGGGGCGACCTGCCGACCTGCAAGTCGGGCGGCATCGACGTTGAGTACCTGATGCTGCGCGGCATCTTCATGCCGCCCGGCGTGACGCCGGACCAGGTGGCTTTCTATGTCGACCTGTTCAAGAAGGTCAAGGAACTGCCGGAGTGGAAGGACTTCATGGAGAAGGGCGCCTTCAACCAGACCTCCATGAGCGGCAAGGAGTTCGCCGACTGGGTGGCCAAGACCGAAGCCCAGCACGTCATCCTGATGAAGAACGCCGGCTTCCTCGCCAAGTAGTCGCGTGGATCAGCAGAACGAAGCCGCCGGGCTCAACCGGCGCATCCCGGAGGCGGGAGTGTCCCTGCTGCTGCTCGCCGGCGGCCTGATCGTGATCGTCGACAGCCTGCGCGTCGGCATCGAATGGGCCGACGACGGCCCGCGCGCCGGTTATTTTCCATTTTTCATCGGCCTCTTGTTGAGCTTTTCCGCGGGCTGGATCCTGCTGCAGGCGCTGTTGGGGTGGCGCACGGAAACCAAGCTGTTTTCGCAGTGGAGCGAGCTGCGCGATGTCAAGGCAATGCTGGTGCCGACCACGGTATTCATCGTCGCGGTACCCTTTCTCGGGCTCTATCTCCCAGGCGCGCTGCTGATCGGATTCTTCATGCGCCGTCACGGCAATTTCGGCTGGCTGAAAACGGTACCCACGGCCATCGGCGTGCCGGTGGTGTTCTTCCT
>JANMTA010000413.1:0-5955 GCA_031389965.1 Betaproteobacteria bacterium | reverse complement strand
GGGAGGCGGTGGGTCTGGTCTCCTACCTGCTGATCGGCTTCTGGTCGGTACGCCCGACCGCGATCTACGCCAACCTCAAGGCCTTCCTGGTCAACCGCGTCGGCGACTTCGGTTTCCTGCTCGGCATCGCCTTGATCGCTGCCTACGCCGGCAGCCTTGACTACGCCACGGTGTTCGCCAAGCGCAACGAACTCGCCGCCATCACCGAGGCCGTCACCGGCTGGCCGCTGATCACCGCAGTCTGCATCTGCCTGTTCATCGGCGCCATGGGCAAGTCGGCGCAGTTCCCGCTGCATGTATGGCTGCCCGACTCGATGGAAGGCCCGACGCCGATCTCCGCCCTGATCCACGCCGCGACCATGGTCACCGCCGGTATCTTCATGGTCTCGCGCATGTCGCCCCTGTTCGAACTGTCCGACACGGCCCTGTCCTTCGTCATCGTCATCGGCGCCATCACGACCCTGTTCATGGCCCTGATCGCCATCGTGCAGACCGACATCAAGCGCGTTGTCGCCTACTCGACGCTTTCCCAACTCGGCTACATGACCATGGCGCTGGGTGCCTCGGCCTATTCGGTGGCGATCTTCCACCTGATGACGCATGCCTTCTTCAAGGCCGTGCTCTTCCTCGGCGCCGGCTCGGTGATCATCGCCATGCACCACGAGCAGGACATGCGGCGCATGGGCGGCCTGCGCAAGTACCTGCCGGTCACCTACGCCACGATGCTGATCGGCGCCATTGCCAATGCCGGGCTGCCGCCCTTCGCCGGCTTCTTCTCCAAGGATTCGATCATCGAGGCCGTGCATTTTGCCCAGGTGCCGGGCGCCGGATTCGCCTACTTCTGCGCGCTGGCCGCGGTCTTCGTCGGCGGCCTGTATTCCTTCCGCCTGATCTTCTTCACCTTCCACGGCAAGGAGCGCTTCCGCGAGCCCGCGCAGGACGCTCACGGCCACGACGCCGATCACGATGCGCACGACGACCACGGCCACCATGGTCCCGATAGTGGCCATCAGCCGCACGAATCGCCCAAGGTTGTCACTGTGCCGCTGATCCTGCTGTCGATTCCGGCGATTGCCTCGGGCTGGCTGATCGGCACGATTCTCTATGGCAACTGGTTCGGCGGCTCGATTTCCATTGCCGCCGCGCACAAGGGCATGGCCACCATGGCGCACGAGTTCCATGGCGTGTTCGGCATGATGGCGCATGGCGTGACCACGCTACCCTTCTGGCTGGCGCTCTCCGGCGCGGCGACGGCCTGGTACCTCTACATCGTGCGCCCGGACCTGCCCGCCGTAATCAAGGCAAAGTCCGGGGTACTGGCGATCATCCTCGAAGAGAAATACGGATTCGACCGCTTCAACGACTGGTTCTTCGCCGGTGGCGCCCGCCTGCTCGGTCGCGGCCTGTGGAAGGGCGGCGACCAGATACTGATCGATGGCGTGATGGTGAATGGCTCGGCCGGCGCGGTGGGCTGGATATCCAGCCTGGTCCGCCTGTTCCAGACCGGCCGCATCTACCAGTATGCGTTCGGGATGATATTCGGCGTCTTTGCGCTGCTGACGCTCTGGATCAGCAGAGCCTGATGCAAGCGCACACAAATGCAAATGCACACCGGCCTGATGGAATAAGAAACCGATGAATTCGCAACTCCTGAGTCTTGCAATCTGGATCCCCATACTTGGCGCCGTGCCGGTGTTTGCGGCGGGCTCCGAACGCCGTAGCCTGGTACGCTGGCTGGCACTGGCGGTGGCTGTTGCCGGCTTCCTGGTGACAATCCCTCTTTACACCCGGTTCGACGTGGCGCAGGCGGGCATGCAGTTCGTCGAGCAGGCGCCCTGGATCACCCGCTTCAATGTCCAGTACCTGCTGGGGGTTGACGGCATCTCGATGCCCTTCATCCTGCTCAACAGCTTCATCACCGTGATGGTGGTGCTGGCCGGCTGGGAAGTCATCGAAGAGAAGCAGGCGCAGTACATGGGCGCCTTCCTGGTCATGTCCGGCCTGATGAACGGCATCTTCAGCGCACTCGACGGTGTGCTGTTCTACGTTTTCTTCGAGGCCTCGCTGATTCCGATGTACATCATCATCGGCGTCTGGGGCGGACCGAACCGCGTCTACGCGGCCTTCAAGTTCTTTCTCTATACGCTGCTTGGCTCGCTGCTGATGCTGGTTGCGCTGATCTGGCTGTTCCTCGCGTCCGGCAGCTTCAACATTCTCGACTGGCACCAGTTGCCGATTGGGATCAAGCCGCAAATCCTGATTTTCATCGCCTTCCTTGTTTCGTTTGCGGTCAAAGTGCCGATGTGGCCGGTGCATACCTGGTTGCCGGACGCCCACGTCGAGGCGCCTACCGGCGGCTCGGTGGTGCTGGCGGCGATCGCGCTGAAGCTGGGCGCCTACGGTTTCGTGCGGTTCTCCCTGCCTATCGTGCCCGACGCCAGCCATCAGCTGGCGCCGATGATGATCGCCCTCAGCCTGATTGCGGTGGTCTATATCGGTTTCGTCGCTCTGGTGCAGACCGACATGAAGAAGCTGATCGCCTATTCGTCGATTTCGCACATGGGTTTCGTCACCCTCGGCTTCTTCATCTTCAACGCGATCGGCGTCGAAGGTGCATTGATCCAGATGATCTCGCACGGCTTCATCTCGGCGGCGATGTTCCTTTGCGTTGGCGTCATGTACGACCGCATGCATTCGCGCATGATCGCCGACTACGGCGGCGTGGTGAACACCATGCCGAAGTTCGCCGCGCTGTTCGTTTTCTTCGCCATGGCCAATTCCGGTTTGCCGGCCACCTCGGGTTTCGTCGGTGAGTTCATGGTCATCCTCGGCGCCATCAAGTTCAATTTCTGGGTCGGCTTTGCCGCCGCCACCACGCTGATCCTCGGTGCCGCCTACACCCTGTGGATGATCAAGCGCGTGGTGTTCGGCGCAACGGCCAACGACCATGTCGCCGCGCTCAAGGATATCGGCGGCCGCGAGTTCCTGGTGCTCGGCCTGCTGGCAGTCTGCGTTCTGGCCATGGGCCTCTACCCCTTCCCCTTCACCGAGGTGATGCACGCCTCGGTGGATAACCTGCTCAAGCATGTTGCGCTGAGCAAGCTCTGATGAACACCCATGAGCGGCACACGACCCAAGAGACACGAGAGAAGCGATGCTGAATAATTTCGTGATGCCCGACCTGTACCCGGCAGCGCCGGAGATCTTTCTCCTGCTGATGTCCTTCCTGGTGCTGTTCGTCGACCTGATATTCGGCGCCACGCATCGCTGGATGGCGGCCATGCTGAGCGTGGTCACGCTTCTCGGTTGCGCGGCAATTACCCTGGTAACGCTCGACGGCCAGCCAGCGCTGACCTTCAGCGGCATGTTCGTCGACGATCTGCTGGCCGACTTCCTCAAGTTGCTGACCTACTTCGCCGTGATCATGATGCTGATCTACGGTCGCCAGTACATGGCCGACCGCGGTCTGGACAAGGGCGAGTACTATTTGCTCGTGCTCTACGCCACGCTGGGCATGATGGTGATGATCTCGGCGGCGAGCCTGCTCACTATGTATCTCGGCCTGGAACTGATGTCGCTCTCGCTCTACGGCCTGGTCGCCATCGATCGCGACAATTCGCGCTGTACCGAGGCGGCGATGAAGTACTTCGTCCTCGGTGCGCTGGCCTCGGGCCTGCTGCTCTACGGCATGTCGATGATCTATGGCGCTACCGGCAGTCTGGAGCTGGGCGGTGTGGCGCAGGCCCTGTATCAGGGACATTCGGAAAAAGCCGTACTGGTCCTGGGCCTCGTTTTCCTCGTCGCCGGCGTCGCCTTCAAACTCGGCCTGGTACCCTTCCACATGTGGATTCCCGATGTCTATCACGGTGCGCCAACGGCCGTGACCATGTTCATCGGTTCGGCGCCCAAGTTCGCCGCCTTCGCCATGGCCATGCGACTGCTGGTCTATGGCTTGCTCGGGCTGGCGATCGAATGGCAGAAGATGCTGCTGATCATGGCGGTGCTCTCGATCGGTCTCGGCAACCTGGCGGCCATTGCGCAAAGCAACATCAAGCGCATGCTGGCGTACTCGGCGATTTCCCACATGGGCTACATGGCGCTCGGACTAATGTCGGGTATCGCCGCCGGCCGCCAGGTGGATTTCTTCACCGTCAACGCCTACGCTTCCGCGCTCTATTACACCGTGGCCTACGTACTGATGTCGCTGGGCGCCTTCGGCATGGTGCTGCTGCTTTCCCGGCCCGGTTACGAGGCGGAAAACCTGGAAGACTTCAAGGGCCTCAACAAACGCAGTCCGTGGTTTGCGGCGATGATGCTGATCATCATGCTCTCCATGGCCGGCATCCCTTTCTTCATCGGCTTCTTCGCCAAGTTCGCCGTGCTGCTGGCGGCAATCAAGGCAGGCTATACGGCGGTGGCCGTGATTGCGGTGATGTTCTCGCTGGTGGGAGCTTTCTACTATCTGCGCGTGGTCAAGCTGATGTACTTCGACGGCCCCGTCGATTCTGCGCCCATCGTCGCCGGCCTCGACGTGCGCGTCGTACTCTCGCTCACCGGCCTCGCGATTGCCGGTTTCGGCCTTTTCCCCGACGAGCTGCTACGGGCCTGCTACACCGTGGTGCTGCGCTCGTTGTAAGCTGCGCGTGCGTGCCGCGGGCCGCCAAGCCGTCATGCCTGATCCGCATGGCGGCTTTTCGTTGGTGCGTCGCTATCGCACCGATATAGGATAATGCACAGTCCTGCATGCTCAAGTTTCAATCATTGGTCCGACGCGTACATGGAAGACTCCGACCTGATCGAACACACCATCGCCAGCGAGCCAGTATTCGACGGCAAGCTGTTGCATGTACGCCGCGACACCGTACGGCTGCCGAACGGCCACGAAACCGTGCGTGAGTGGATCGCGCATCCCGGTGCCGCGGTGGTGGTGGCGACGCTGGACAACGGCAAACTGCTGTTCGAGCGACAGTTCCGTTATCCCTTGCAGCGCATCTTCGTCGAACTCCCGGCCGGCAAGATCGATCCCGACGAACATCCGCTGGACACGGCCAAGCGCGAACTGCGCGAGGAGACCGGGCACCAGGCGAAATTCTGGCGCCACCTGGCCACCACGCATCCGTGCATCGGCTACTCCGACGAGCGCATCGAAATCTTCTGGGCCAGCGGCCTGATCTATGTCGGTCATCAGCGCGATCACGGCGAGTTTCTCGACATCATTGAAATGAGCGTCGCCGATGCGCTGCAGGCAGTGCACGACGGCGAAATCACCGACGGCAAGACCATCAGCGCCCTGATGTGGGCCGACAAGATCGGGTCGGGCGCCTGGCAGGTTCCGGACTGAGCGATGGACAAGCTTGACGGCGCCACCCGCCACGACAATCTGGATCTCGATCCCTCCGGCAGCTACACGCTGGAAGCGCTGCATGTGCTCGCCGAGATTTCGAGCACGCTCGCCGACGAGGACGATCTCGACGAACTTCTGGGCCGCTTTCTGGGCACCATGATCCGCCTGGCCAAGGCCGATGCCGGCGTGGTGCGGGTGCTGACCAGCGATGGCGAGCACCTGCGCATGGTCGCTTCGCGCGGCCTGCCGCCGGCCGTGGTGGAAAAGGAGCGTCTGGTTTCGCGCGACTGCGGCTTGTGCGGGATTGCAATTGGCCAGAACCGGCCCTTGTTCGATATCGACCTGAAAGGGTGCGACGAGCGTACCGGCGGCGATTTTTTCAAGACAGGCTGCCAGGCCATGGTGGTGGTGCCTCTGTCGAACGCCGGGCGGCTGCTCGGCACCTACAACCTGTTTCTGCCTGAAGCCTTCGAACTGCCCGAGGAAGTCGCGCTGCTGTTCCGCTCGATCGGCGAGCACCTCGGCATGGCGCTGGAGAACGCGCGGCTCAAGCGCGAAAACCTGCGCATCGTGCTGACCAGCGAGCGGCAGATGATGGCCGCCGAAATCCA
>JANMTA010000410.1:0-1508 GCA_031389965.1 Betaproteobacteria bacterium | reverse complement strand
CGATCCCGTGCGCGATGACGCGCTGGTGGCCATTCCGGCCACGCACCTGTTCGAGGGCAACACCACGCGCCTCGCCTTTCGCCGCGATATCTGGCTGCGCGGTTACGACTATGACTTCATGGAATTGCTGGCACCGCAACTAACGCGGCACATGGTCGAAGCCACGCAAAAGGGCGAAGGCGCCGATCCCGGACTTTGATTCCCGGGCCACAGCAGATTTCGTTTGGGCAAAAGCCGGCGCCCACGGCTGCGGAAGCTAGAATGTGCCCATTGCCCGTACATTTAAGAGCGAGGTTCGCCATGCCCTACACGTCTGATCTTGTCCATGAACTGAATACCCTGATCCGCTTCGACCTGGAGACCAGCCAGCAGGGAATCAAGGTGCACAAGACCGCCGATCCGGAAGTCATTGCCGCCACGCAGCGTTTGCATGCCAAGGGCTTGCTGACCCTGGTCGACGGCGGCTATCTGACGGGGCTGGGGCGCGATGCAGCGGAACATGCGCAGGCGGTGCTGACCATACTCACTTCGAGTAGCAGTCCGGCGGTCGCGCCGCAAAAGGATTTTGCCTAGGCGCAATAAGGACTTATCTCCCGGCCCCTTCTCCACGAGAAGGGGTGGCTACGGCTCGCTGCGCTCGCAGGCTTTTGGCGGGTCTGCCTTGGGGCGGCCCGGCGGCAAACCGGTCAGCCGGTAGCGTCGTCCACGGAGTCATCCGCCACGGCGGCGCCTTCCAGGTCGCGCAGTTCCCTGAACAGCTCGCGGTAGGCGCGCGGCGGCTTGCCTTGCTGGGCTTCCTTCAGCGCATTGCGGCGCAATTGGCGCAGATGCTGCATGTCGGCGCCGGGGTAGTCGCGGGCCACTTCGCTGAATACCGTCTCGTCTTCCATCAAGCGCGTACGCAATCTTTCCAGTTGATGCTGGCGAATCGTGGCCGCTTTCGAGACGCCATTGATTTCGTCCATCGCCGCACGCAGCGGCGCCGCGTCGACCGTGCGCATGATCTTGCCGATGTATTGCATCTGGCGTCGTTTGGCTTCGTGCTTGGTGATGCGCTGCGCTTCGAGCAAGGCATCGCGCAAGCGCTCCGACATTTCGATTTTCGCCAGGCGCTCCTTCGACAACGCCACAAGCTCGGCGCCGAGATCCTGCAAAGCAGTCATCTCGCGCTTCAGCTGGGATTTACTGGGGCCGGAATATTCGTCCGCTTCGTTATCGATATCTTCCACGCTTATGTCCCCGGAGCTTGCAAGGGGGACGGTATCCCCCGGTGGGATATGATTATAGCTTCGCCAAATGAAGGGTTCCCGCATGTCCCAAGGTTTCGCACATTCTCAAGAGGCATTGCGCGCGCTGGCGCAGACCGTCCTCGATCACGCTGCCGCCAAGGGAGCCACGGCTTGCGAGGTCGACGTGTCGGAAGGCCTTGGCCAGTCGGTCAGCGTGCGCCGGCAGGAGGTCGAAACCATCGAATACAACCGCGACAAGGGACTCGGCGTTTCGGTGTA
>JANMTA010000401.1:0-4659 GCA_031389965.1 Betaproteobacteria bacterium | reverse complement strand
TCCAACGATTTCCAGCGCGCCACCGATCTGGCGCGGCGCATGGTGACGCAGTGGGGCATGTCCGACAGCATGGGTACGATGGTGTACGGCGAAGAGGAAGGCGAGATTTTCCTTGGGCGTTCCGTCACTACGCACAAGAACATGTCGGAAGCCACCATGCAGAAGGTGGATGTCGAGATTCGCCGCATGCTCGACGAGCAGTATGCGCGTGCGCGCCGCCTGCTGGAAGACAACCGCGACAAGGTCGAGGCCATGGCCACGGCCCTGCTCGAACTGGAAACCATCGACGCCGACCAGATCAACGACATCATGGCCGGCCTGCCGCCGCGTCCGCCCAAGCCTTCCAGCGCGCCTCCGGCACCGCGGGTCGACAGCACGCCGGGCCCCGAGCCGACGGCGCCGGCGCCTGCCTGATTCTTATCACAGCTCAGACGGGCCGCCGAAGACTTGCCGATTCGGCGGTCCGCGCTTTTTCATGACCCAGAATTTTCACTGCGGCCGTTTTGTACTGAATGCAGAGCGTCCGCTGATCATGGGCATTGTCAACCTTTCCGATGATTCCTTTTCCGGCGACGGTCTGCATGGGAATGTTGAAGCGGCCATCGCGCAGGCGCGGCGGCTCATCGAAGAGGGCGCGCACATCCTCGACCTCGGTGCCGAGTCCTCGCGGCCGGGGGCGCTACCGATCCCGGCGCAGCAGGAGATCGATCGTCTGCTGCCGGTGCTCGAAGATCTGCGCGACTGCGCTACGCCCTTGTCGGTCGATACCGTCAAGCCGGACGTAATGCGCGTTGCGCTGGCGGCGGGTGCCGACATGATCAACGATATCAACGCCCTGCGCGCGCCCGGCGCCCTCGAACTGGTCGCTGCCAGCAAGGCCGCGGTCTGCCTGATGCACATGCAGGGCGATCCGGACACCATGCAGGATGCTCCCCACTATGCCGATATCGTGGCCGAGGTGGTCGAGTTTCTCGCCGAGCGCGTGGCGACGGCCGAAGCGGCGGGCATCGCCCTGGACCGGATTGCGGTCGATCCGGGTTTCGGCTTCGGCAAGTCGCTGGAGCACAACATTGAGCTGCTGCGTCGCCTGGGGGAACTCCTGGTGCCGGGCCTACCCCTGCTGGTGGGACTGTCGCGCAAGTCGATGCTCGGCCTGCTCACCGGGCGTGCGGCAACGGAAAGAATCCATGCCGGAGTGGCGGCGAATGTGCTGGCAGTCGAGCGTGGCGCGCGCATTGTGCGGGTGCATGATGTCGCCGCGACGCGCGATGCGCTGGCGGTCTTGCAAGCTGTGGAGGACTACTGAATGGGACGCAAGTATTTCGGCACGGACGGAGTCCGTGGCCGTGTCGGGCAGATGCCGATCACGCCGGATTTCATCATGCGCCTGGGCTTCGCCGCGGGTTCGGCGCTGGTGGCGCGGGACGGCCTGGGACCGCACGATCGTCCCGCAGTGCTGATCGGCAAGGACACCCGCATTTCCGGCTACATGCTGGAAGCGGCACTCGAGGCCGGATTTTCGGCGGCCGGTGTCGATGTGATGCTCTGCGGGCCGATGCCGACCCCGGCCGTGGCTTACCTGACGCGCGCGCTGCGCCTGCAGGCGGGTGTGGTGATCTCCGCCTCGCACAATCCCTACGACGACAACGGCATCAAGTTCTTTTCGGCGCACGGCGCCAAACTGCCGGACGCGGTGGAACTCGACATCGAGGCGTGGCTCGAGCAGCCGATGATCTGCATGGAGTCGGCCAAACTTGGCAAGGCCCGCCGGGTAGAAGACGCCGCCGGGCGCTACATCGAATTCTGCAAGAGCACCTTTCCCAACGACCTCGACCTGCGCGGACTCAAGATCGTGGTGGATAGTGCCCACGGCGCGGCCTATCACGTTGCGCCCAATGTCTTTCATGAACTCGGCGCCGAAATAGTCGGCGTTGGCGACACGCCGAATGGACTCAACATCAACCACGAGGTCGGCGCCACCGCTCCCGCGGCGCTACGTCGCACTGTGCTCGAAACCCATGCCGACTGCGGCATCGCGCTCGACGGCGATGGCGACCGGCTGGTCATGGTCGATGCAGCGGGTACGCTGTATGACGGCGACCAGATGCTCTACGTCATCGCCCGCCATCGCGCGCAAAACCAGCCGGTGTCGGGCGTGGCCGGCACGCTGATGAGCAACCTCGGTTTCGAGCATGCGCTGGCGCGGTTGGGTATCGCGCTCGGCCGCGCCAGGGTGGGCGATCGTTACGTGCTGGAGATGATGCAGGAGAAAGGCTGGCTGCTGGGCGGCGAGAACTCCGGACACATCATCTGCCTCGATCGCCACACCACCGGCGACGGTATTATCGCTGCGCTGCAGGTGCTCGCCGCCTTGCGCGCCACGGGCGAAACCCTGGCCGAGGCCTGTGGCGACCTCACGCTGTATCCGCAGACACTGATCAACGTCCGGATGCCGGCCGGCTTCGACTGGGCGGCCGACGGCGGCATCCGCGCAGCGGTGAAAGCGGCCGAGGCGACGCTGGACGGCGGTGGCCGCGTGCTGCTACGTCCCTCGGGCACCGAGCCATTATTGCGCGTTATGGTGGAGGGCCGCGAAAGCGCGGTCGTGCTCGGGCAGGCCGAGGCCATCGCCGGCGCCGTGCGCCAGGCTTTCGGCGCCTAGGCCGGAAACTGCCCGCGGCAAGCGCGCGTCAGGGGTTATGCACCGCACGCAGGATCGTCTGCGTTTCGTCCTGGCGCACGCGATTGGTGAACCACCAGATGCCGGCCTTCTTGATGGTCCAGTCGGCCTCGGTGCCGGCCAGCAGCAATGCGGCCAGGCGGCCCAGCGCTGGCTGGTGGCTGACCAGGATGATCGTGCCGGCGTGATCCGGCCAGTCCGCGGCGCCGAGCAGGTCGGCAACGCCGGCGCCAACACCGAGCTGGGATTTGACCTTGACCGGCAGGCGGAGCGTTTCCGCAGTCTGTAACGCCCGCTTGGCCGGGCTCGACAGCACCACGACTTTTCTTAGGGGTTGCCGGCGCAGCCATTCGGCCATCTGCTCGGCCTGGTGCAGTCCGCGGGTCGTAAGTTCCCGGTCGGCGTCGGCGATCGGACCGGCCGCATCCTTTGCGTCGGCATGGCGCCACAGTATCAGATCCACATTCTTGTCCGCTTGAGTGAGGCCGGCAGCTTAGGCCATGACTGTGACAATGGCATTACAGCGCGGCACCGGCTACGCCTCCTGGCAGGTCAGCGGCGTGACAAAAGTCGGCGCTGGCGATACGGCAGCGTATTGCAAGGCGCCACGGGCTTGATACTGGCGTCGCTCGACAAACAACGCACTGCCGGGGATACGCTTGGCTTGCTGTTTCGCTTCGCTGAGAGAGGCGGAATCGAACTTGGTGATCGCACGTCCCAACAGCGATTCAAGGTTGCGGTTTTGCATCAGTACGATGAAACGGTCGCCACCCACATGGCCAAGGAAATCCTCGTGATCGGCGGCTGCTTCGCTCCGATCTGCGGGATCATCCGGTCGCCTTGGCGGTGGCCGCAGGCATCGTTGTCGGTATCGGGAGAAACCGGCGGCCCCTCGTGCAGGAGCTGGTCGATGAGCGGCATTCGATTTTTGCGCGGCGGGAGCGAGGGCAGCACCAGGGTGTTGGCGTTGGCTGCCACCGGATGGATGTTGTGTGACATGGGGGCAATGACGCGGTGCGGCCGGGCAATGCCGAAGCCCTGCAAATAGCGGATGCCCAGATCGCGCAGCACCGCCAGTTGCGCGCCGGTTTCCACGCCTTCGGCAATCAGGGCGCTGCCGCAGGCATCGGCGATCTCATGCATGGCGCGCACGAAATGCAGCTTGAGCGGATCAGTGTCGATGCCCGAGACAAAGTGCCGGTCGATCTTGACGAACTCGGGCCGCACCGCGGACCACATGCGCAGGTTGGAGAAGCCTTCGCCCATGTCGTCCATGGCGATCTGGATGCCGATCCGGCGAAAATCCTGCAGGGTCTCCTGCAGGTCGGAGAAATCCGTTACCGATTCGTTTTCGGTCAGTTCGATGACGATCCGTGACGGCGGCACGCCGAGTCGCAGCAGATCCTGGTGCACCGCGACCAGGCGTTTGCGGCTGGCATGCAGGCAGCCGATACTCATGTTCACGAAGAGTCGCAGCGCACAGTGCTGTGCGGCGAATTGCAGGATGGCGATTTCGACCGCCAACCATTCGAGTTCGTGCGTGCATTGTGCAGAAGCCGCGGCCGCGAACAAGGTGGTCGGTGTATGCAGCGCCGAATTCTCCGGGCCGCGGATTAGCGCTTCGCAGGCGAAATGGCGCCCCTGATGGACGTCGAGGATGGGCTGATACACGACATGCAGGCCGCGATTCTCCATCAAATGTTGCAGCACATCGCCATGCGGGCTGACGTCCGCCACGATCATGTCATCGTTGATGCTCATAATATTGTTACCTCTTTATGGGCTGTCCGTCTTGCCGGCCGCAGGCAAGGGCCTGGCTGCTGCGCGGATGACCGGAGTCGTTCCGGCGCGAACGGAACAGGGCCAGAAGCTCGATGACGCCCCACAGCAGGGCGCTGACCAGGGCCAGTGTGGAAAGGGTGCTCAAGCGGCGCGGCATGCTGTTCCGGATACGTCCGTGTTTTCGGATGGGTGGAGCG
>JANMTA010000387.1:0-1818 GCA_031389965.1 Betaproteobacteria bacterium | reverse complement strand
TCGGCTGAAATGTAGTGCCATAATCGTTCCGGCGGATGGTTTTGGGCCCGCTTTTTGCGTTACCCTTGCGGCATGTTCATCCGTACCACCCCGACCCGCACTAGCACGACGGGCGAAACCTACATTACCCACCGCCTGGTGGAGAGCCGCCGTGTCGGCGGCAAGGTGCGCCAGGTCACGCTGCTCAATCTGGGCCGCCAGTTCCCGCTGGTCAAGGAGCGCTGGCCGGAGGTGTGTGCGCGTATCGAGCAGTTGCTCAGCGGGCAGCAGGGACTGATGCCGACGACGGCCATGGAAAGTGTCGAGCGCTGTGCCCAGCAGTGCTTTGCCCGATTGGTGGCGCAAGGCAGCGAAGCGATGCCCTCCCGTGCAACAACACCCTCGTCCGATCCGTTGCCACCGGCCTTTGTCGAAGTCGATCCCGACAGTCTGGAACTCACCCAGCCGCGCTCCATCGGCGTTGAGCACGTGGCCCTGGCAGCCATGCGCGAGCTGGCCTTTGAGCCGCTGCTGGAAGCGTTGGGAATCAACGGCGTGATGCGCACCGCCATCGTCGGCTCGATCATCGCCCGCATGGCCGCACCCGGGTCGGAGTTGGCTAGCCATCGCTGGCTGACGGGAACCAGCGGCCTGGGCGATCTGCTGGAGGTCGATCTGGCGGCCTTGCCCTTGTCGCGCCTGTATCGGGCCTCGGATCTGCTGATGAAGCATCGTGAAGAAATCGAGAGCCGGCTGTTTGCCCGGATCGAAACGGTATTCGGTCTGGAGGCGAGTGTCACGCTGTACGACCTGACCAACACCTATTTCGAAGGCGCCGCGGCGGCCAACCCCAAGGCAGCGCGCGGGCGCTCGAAGGAGAAGCGCAGCGACTGCCCTCTGGTGACCTTGGGCGTGGTCTGCGATGGCAGCGGCTTCATCCGCCGCTCGCGTGTGTTCGCCGGCAACGCCGTGGAGTGTCGCACGCTGGAGGGGATGCTGGCCGGGCTGGCGGCGCCGGCCGGGGCCATGGTGATCATGGACCGGGGCATTGCCACGGCGGCCAATCTGGCCTGGCTGAAAGCGCACGGGTATCGCTATCTGGTGGTGAGCCGCGAGCGGGAGCGGCGTTTTGATGCTGACCAGGCGATTGAGCTGTTGTCCGCCGGCGAGGATTCGATTCGGGTGGTGCGGGAACTCTCCGAGGACGGACAGGAGGTGCGCCTGCAGTGCCATTCACCGGGTCGCGAGATGAAGGAGTCCGGGATCATGGCGCGTTTCTGTACCCGCTTCGAGGCGGGCCTGACCAAGCTGGCCCACGGCTTGACGACCGCGCGTGGCGAGAAACGTCCCGACCGGATCCAGGAACGCATCGGACGTCTGAAGGCGGCCAGTCGCGGCGCGGGACAGCATTACACGGTGACCCTGGACACCGATGCCGCAGGCACGATCGTGACGGCCTTGCGCTGGGAGAAGACGCCGGTCCCCGGCACGATGCTGACCGATCCGGGGGTCTATTGTTTGCGCAGCAACGAACTGACCTGGAACGCCGAGCAATTGTGGCGTACCTACATGATGCTGACGGATCTTGAGGCGGTGTTCCGCAGCCTGAAGGGCGAACTCGGATTGCGTCCGATCTTCCACTCGAAGGAGGAACGCTGCGACGGCCATCTGTTCATTTCCGTGCTGGCGTATCAGTTCGTCCAGGCGATCCGCCAGCGTTTGGGCGCACACGGCATTCATGAGTCCTGGTCCGGTCTGCGCGAGGTGCTGGCGGTGCAGCGCCGCGTGACCGCTAGCTTCGTGCAGAAGGACGGTCGAACCTTGCATGTGCGCAAGGCC
>JANMTA010000378.1:0-1988 GCA_031389965.1 Betaproteobacteria bacterium | reverse complement strand
CCTCGGTGCGGGTCGGGTAGTACTCCGGCAATTCGGTAATCGCCTCGAACAGGCGCGAACCGAGCCGGTCGTAGAAGAACTTGGGCGCAATGCCGGCCTGCGGCTGCAGCAAGCCGGTCGCCAGCTCCGCGCGCAATTCGGCCTTCTGGCGCGGAGAATCCCAGTCGAACAGCTGCAGCAGTTTGACCTGAGGCGTCATCTCAATTGCTCCACCGCGCTTCGCGCCACCCGCGACGCGTGACGCCTTGTTCGTTGGCAGGGGGCGGCGGGATACGCCCGCGGTTCTGGGCCGCCAAACACCCACGGGGCAACCCGAACCGGCCGGTCGGGTGCTCTGCAGGGCGAAGTAAAGAAGGAGGCGGTGGCCGAAGGCCGGGGTCGGGTGACATGAGCGGCGCAGAGCACCCTGCCGGCCCGTTCGCGCAACAGACGCCAAGTTTCATCCTAGTCGGCCAGCAGCAGAAAAACAGTGGGGCGCCTGTCCAGATCGGGCACGGCACCGGCTTTCCAGTCCGCCACGCGGCGCGTCGCAATGCTTTCGCTGGCCAGGCTCAGATCGGTGGCCAGGCACAGGCGGGTTTTTGGCCGGCAGGCCTGCAGCAGTGCCTCGAACAGGACGCGGTTGCGGTAGGGCGTCTCGATGAAAATCTGCGTTTGCCGATTGCGGGCCGATTCGCCCTCCAGTTCCGCGATGCGGCGGCTGCGTTCGGGTTCGCGCGCCGGCAGATAGCCGTGGAAGGCGAAGCGCTGGCCGTCGAGGCCGGACGCCATCAGCGCCAGCAGCAAGGAGGACGGCCCCACCAGCGGCTTGACGGTGAGTCCCAGTTCGTGGGCGCGGCGCACCAGCAAGGCGCCGGGGTCTGCCACGGCCGGACAGCCGGCTTCGGACATCAGGCCGAGGTCGTGGCCGGCTGCCAGCGGCGCGAGCAGGCGTTCGATGTCGGCCGGCGTCGGAGCCTCCGGCAGTTGCTCGATCGCCAGTTCGCGCAGGGGCAGCGGATGGCCGATGCGCTTGAGTTCGGCGCGCGCCGTCTTGGCGTTCTCGGCGACGAAATGCGTCAGCCGACAGGCGGCCTCGCGCGTGGTCGCCGGCAGGCAGTTTTCCCAGGGGGTGTCGCCGAGGGCAACAGGCAACAGCCAGAGTGCGCCGAGCATGGGTTTTCAGTTCACGGCAGGCATCATGGCAAACGCAGGCCTTCGGCGCGCAGCATGTCGCACAGGGCGATCAGCGGCAGGCCGATCAGCGCATTGGGATCGTCGCCGCGCAGGTAGGCGAGCAGGGAAATGCCGAGACCTTCCGACTTGGCGCTGCCAGCGCAGTTGAGCGCGTCTTCCTTGTCCAGGTAGGACTCGATTTCGGCATCGCTGAGGTCGCGAAAGCCTACGTGCGTGTCAACGCAGCGCAGTTGGGCCCGGTCGGTGGCGCTGTTGAGCAGGCACAATCCGGTATGGAAGACCACCTCTTTCCCGCGCATCAGGCGCAACTGGGCGATGGCACTCTCGCGCATCTCCGGTTTGCCGAAGCGCTCGCTGCCGCAGGCGGCCACCTGGTCTGATCCGATGATCAGGGCGTCGGGGTAGCGCTGCATGACGGCGCGGGCCTTGGTTTCGGCGAGGCGCCGGGCCGTGGCAGGAGGGGTTTCTCCGGGCAGCGCGGACTCGTCGGTTTGCGGCGCAACGGTCTCGAAAGGGATCTGCAGGCGCGCCAGGAGTTCGCGGCGGAAGGGCGAGGTGGAGGCAAGAACGAGAAGGCGCGCCATGTTTCAGACTTGAAAAAGCAGGGTCGGGCATGATATCATCCGCCGCTTTTGTCGCGCGTGCGCCTGTCCGTGTCTGAGTCGATTGCCGGAACAGTCATAGACTGCCTTGAGTTTGCGCGCAACGGCGGCGTGCTGGAACGCAGTGTCGGCCTTGATGAATTGCCGCGGCTGGCAGACGTTCTGGTCGCAACGACAGGTTTTTTATCGGTTCGCCTCGAAGCTTGGCGG
>JANMTA010000377.1:0-4312 GCA_031389965.1 Betaproteobacteria bacterium | reverse complement strand
CGATCGCTATATCCTGGTCATTCCCGATGTGCTGGCCAATGCCGGCGGCGTCACCGTGTCCTACTTCGAGTGGGTGCAGGATTTTTCCAGCTTCTTCTGGAGCGAGGAGGAAATCAACGCCCGCCTCGAAAGCATCATGGTCAAGGCTTTCGATGCCATCTGGCGGCTGGCGCAGGAACGCAAGGTCTCGATCCGCACCGCGGCTTTCATCACCGCCTGCCAGCGCGTGCTCGCCGCCCGCGAACAGCGCGGGCTGTATCCCTGATAGAACGTGCGGTCGGCGTGTCGCCAGCGCCGACTCCTGCGGCGCCCGGCTGCCGTGCCGGATTCAGGCCGCGGCGCGCGGGATGCCGTCGGCCCGCTCCAGGCCGCGGCTGAAGCGCGACATCGAGTAACAGCCGATCCAGTAGATCAGCCCGATGAACAGATAGCCTTCGAGATGGAAGGAGCGCCATTCGGCATCGCCCGCCAGCGCCAGCGAAAGCGCGCCGGTCAGCTCGTACATGCTGACCACGGTCACCAGCGAGGTGTCCTTGAAGATGCTGACCGCGCTGTTCATCATCGACGGCACCACGGCGCGCAGCGCCTGCGGCAGGATGATCCAGCGCAGCGCCTGCCAGCGGCCGAGGCCCAGCGCGGCGGCGGCGTCATGCTGACCCGCGGGCACGCCCTGCAAGCCGCCACGGATGGTCTCCGACAGGTAGGCCGCGGCGAACAGCACGATGCCGGCCTGCACCCGCAGCAGCACGTCGATCGAATAGCCCTGCGGCAGGATGATGGGAAACAGGAAGGAGGCGAGGAACAGCACCGAGATCAGCGGCACGCCGCGCACCAGTTCGACATACAGCGTGCATAAGCCGCGCAGCAGCGGCAGGCCGGACAGTCGGCCGAGGGCCACGAGGAGAGCCAGAGGCAAAGCCAGCAGCATGCCCAGGGTGGCCAGCAGCAGCGTCAGCGGCAGGCCGCCCCACTGGTCGCTGCCGACCCGGCCGAGGCCGAACCAGCCGCCGCCCATGAGCAGCAGGAAGCCCGGCAGCGCCAGCGTCCACGCCGCCAGCAGTGCATTGCGCGGCAGCAGGCGCAGGCCGCTGGCGAGTATCACCGACAGCAGCAGGACGGTCGCCAGCAGCGGCCGCCACTGCTGCTCATAGGGATAGCGGCCGAACAGGATCACGCGGTATTTTTCGGCCACCACGCCCCAGCAGGCACCGGCATGATGCACGGCTTCGCACGCCGCCGCGTCGGGCCTGAACACCGCCTGCAGCAGTAGCCAGTCGATCAGTCCCGGCAGCCACCACAGCGCCGCGGCGAGCAATGCCAGCGTCGTGACGCTGCTGAAGGCATTGGAGAACAGGTTGCGCCGCAGCCAGTCGCGCGTGGTTGGCTTCATGAGCGTTGCGCCCAGCGCCCGCTGCGTCGCTCCAGCCAGGCGCTGAGCCATGCGGTGAGCAGCGACAGAATCAGGTAGACCGCCATGATCAGGGCGATGCACTCGGCGGCGCGGCCGGTCTGGTTCAGCGTGGTGTTGGCCACCGATACCAGATCGGGATAACCGATGGCGACGGCCAGCGAGGCATTCTTGGTCAGGCTCAGGTGCTGGTTGGTCAGCGGCGGGATGATGCTGCGCAGGGCTTGCGGCAGCAGCACCAGGCGGAACAACTGGACCCGGGTCAGGCCCAGCGCCAGCGCCGCATCGCTTTGGCCGCGCGGTAGGGCCTGGATGCCGGCGCGCACCGTTTCGGCGACGTAGGCGGCGGTGTAGAGGCTCAGGCCGAGGAACAGGGCGAGGAACTCCGGCGTCAGTGTCGCGCCGCCGACGATGTTCATCTCGCCGCGCAGCGGCAGGTCGAATACGCCGGCGTCGCCGCCGAGCCAGGGGATGGCCAGGCCGCTCTTGCTGAGGAAGACATGCGGCGCGACTTGTAGCGCTTCGCTGGCCAGCGGCAGCAGATCGGTCACCACGAAGTACCAGGCCAGCAACTGCAGCAGCAGAGGCACGTTGCGCAGGGTTTCGACGTAGCCGGCGCACAGCCCGCGCAGCAGCAGATTGGGCGACAGCCGGCCGAGGCCGATCAAGGTGCCGAGCAGGGTGCTGGCGAGAATCGCCGGCAAGGCCACGCGCAAGGTGTTGGCCAGCCCGGCGGCCAGCGCCCACAGCGCGCTGTCGGTGGAATCGAAGGGCAGCAGGCTCTCGCCGATGGCAAAGCCGGCCGGTTCCCTCAGGAAGTCGAAACCGCTGCGGATGCCGCGCTCGGCCATGTTGGCGGCGGTGACGTCGAGCAGCCACCACAGCGCGGCCACCAGCGCCGCGGCGAGCAGCACCTGAACTCCTAACTCGCGCGCGCGTCGGCCTTGCATGGCTGCTGATCGTTCAAGGAGTCGGCGCTGGCGGGACGGCGAATCAGCGGATTGGCGGCGCGTACAACAGCCCGCCCTTGTTCCACAGCGCGTTGAGGGCGCGCGGCAGTTTCAGCGGCGAGCCGCTGCCGACATTGCGCTGGAACATCTCGCCATAGTTGCCCACCGCCTTGATGGCGCGCGCGGCCCAGTCGCGCTCCAGCCCGAGCAGCTTGCCGCTGTCCTCGGCGGTTCCCAGCAGACGCTGGATCGCCGGATCGGTGCTGGCCTTCATCTGCTCCAGATTGGCCTGGGTGATGCCATATTCCTCGGCTTCGATCAGGGCGAAGACGACCCACTTGACGATGGCGAACCACTCGTCGTCGCCGCGCCGCACCACCGGGCCCAGTGGTTCCTTGGAGATCAGTTCGGGCAGCACCACGTAGTCGTCCGGCTGCGGCGCTTCCTTGCTGCGAATGAAGGCCAGCGCCGAGGCGTCGGTGGTGTAGGCCTGGCAGCGGCCGCTGAAGAAGGCCTTGATCGAGGCCTCGAACTTCTCGAATACCACCGGCTTGACCTTGATGCCCTGGGCCTTGAACCAGTCGCCCAGGTTCTTCTCCGTGGTGGTACCCGACTGGACGCAGATTTCCGCGTTCTTCAATTGCTTCGCGCTGGTGATCCTGAGCTTCTTCGGCACCAGGAAACCCTGGCCGTCGTAGTAGGTGATGGCGGTGAAGTGCAGGCCCAGCGAAGCGTCGCGCGTCAGGGTCCAGGTCGTGTTGCGCGACAGCAGGTCGACCTCGCCCGACTGCAGGGCGGTGAAGCGCTGCTGCGCGTTGAGCGGCACGTACTTGATCTTGTCCGCATCGTTCAGCACGGCGGCCGCGATGGCGCGGCAGACATCGACATCGAAGCCGTTCCAGCGGCCCTGGCTGTCGGCTGAGGAAAAGCCGATGACGCCGGTGCTGACGCCGCACACCAGTTGCGCCCGCTGCCGGACCTGGTCGAGGGTCTTGCCGGCGTGGGCGGGCGTGAGGTGGAACAGGAGCAGCAACACGGCGATCTGGAAGGTTCTCATGGATTCGTGCGAGCGGGGATGACGGTGAATTGGGAAGACATTCTAGTGCGATGTGACGACTTGGCAGACGCAGGACCGACTGCCTTCGGCCAGGGGATGGCGTTGTAGGGCCGACTTCAGTCGGCCAGGGAGGATGGCGGACTGAAGTCCGCCCTACGGTTCGCCTTACAGTTCGCCGGTCGTCAGCGGCAGTTCGGCCTGCGCGGATTCGACCGCTACCTGCGGCGCGCTGCTTGGTGTCAGGGCGCTGGCGCGCACGCCGAGCAGGCGCAGCTTCTGGTCCAGCGGTACGCGGCGCAGGCATTCGCCCGCGGCGCGGCGGATTACGGTCGGGTCGGCGGTCGGACCGGGCAGCGTCCGGTCGCGCGTCACGATGCGGAAATCCTCGAAGCGCAGCTTGATGCCGATGGTGCGTCCGACATAGCCCTTGCGCTGCAGATCGCCGGCGAGGCGCATGCACAGTGTGGTGAATATTTCGGACAGGGCGGCGCGGTCGCGACGGGGATGGAGGTCGTGCTCGAAGGTGGTTTCGCGGCTGATGGATTTCGGCTCGGAACGGGTCACCACCGGCCGCCGATCGATGCCATGAGCGGCTTCATGCAGCCATTCGGCATAGCTGCGACCGAAGTGGTCTTGCAGCAGCGCCGGGTCGGCGTGCGCCAGTTCGCCGATGGTGGCAATGTCCAGCGCGGCGAGTTTTTCGCCGGCCTTGGGGCCGATGCCGTTGATCTTGCGCACCGGCAGCGGCCAGATGCGCAGCGGGATGTCGCTTTGGTCGAGCAGCGTCAGGCCGTCGGGCTTGTCGAGGTCCGAACAGATTTTCGACAGCAGCTTGTTGGGGCTGATGCCGATCGAGCAGGATAGTCCGGTGGCGTCCTTCACCGCCTGCTTGATGCG
>JANMTA010000364.1:0-9974 GCA_031389965.1 Betaproteobacteria bacterium | reverse complement strand
CCCCTGCTCCACCTTGGGCGAGTTCACCATTTTTTCTTCCCATCCGTTGTACGCCGTCGGTTGGTAGGGGTTGTAGTTCAAGTTGATGAACCATCCCTTTTTGCTCGAACTCAAAAGAAATCTTTGCAGGTCGCTTGGATTGGCATTTACTTCCTGCAAAGCGGAGCACGTCGCATCACAGCTTATCGCCGAAACCGGCGCCGCGTCGGTATCGAGTATCGAGTAGAAGCGATCTGCAATCTGCGCTCCGAAATAGCCGGTTGCCACATAGTAGCCCGTGGTCGCCGTGGTACATCCCAGCGTTGAGCTGCCCCCAGTCTTGCTTCGCGAAGTCTCCGCCAGGGTTGAGAAGGGTTTCATGTTGGCGATGGGCTTTTCGCGATTGCCGGTCCCGACCAAGATGTTGAATTCCTTGGCGCCATTGCGCACAAAGGGAATCACCGCCGGTTGCTGCATGACCTTTCTGTCGTCGGTGCCCCCCGCGGTACCGTCGAGGTCACCCAGCTTGGCGACCAGATAAGATCCCCAATACAAGGTGTCCGCAAGCTCCTTGCCCGTATCCGCGTCGAATCGCAGCACTTGGGCGCCGGTGTCCGCGGCATAAATACGGTCGAGGTAACCATCGCCGTCAATATCGAGCGGGGTCACGTCCGCGGACACGCTGCGCTTGGTCACCCCGGTGGGCATCAAGTGCTTGATGAACGAACCGTCGCTGGCTTTTACCACGTAAACCCCATAGCCCGTGGTCGCCTCGGGGCGGGCCGTTCCGGATGGCAGGTCATCGGTCGCCGCGTCGTAGCCGCCGCCGAATACCAGCGCCAGGGTTTGTGTGCAGGCCTTTTGTGCTGCCGTATCGGCGCCCGCCGCGACCAGGCACGCGGCGGTTGCCTTGTGCTTGAGCTGCACGAACTTCGGCTCGGACCAAGTCTGGCCCAGTTTGTCAAAATACGTGACGCCCGGGTTCACTTTCCACATGAATTTCGGCTTCGCCGGATTGCTGATGTTCAATGCGTAGAGCGTGTTGCCGCCGCGTCGCATGCCCGCAAACAGCCAGGTGAATTCAGGCCGCTTCTTGCATGTTCCGGCCGCCACACACCCGGTCGCCAAGGCGGCAGCCTCGGTCGCGCTGACCGTATCGATATCCGATGTGTAGTAGACAGTGGTCGGGCTCTGATACACCGCGACCGGGCCGTCCCAGTAGTAGTTGCGCAGCGATGGGGGGTCGGTGAGGCTGCATGCCGAGTTCGGATAAAGCACCGGGGGCGACTCGGTATACATGCGCGACAACTTGCTGTATTCGAGAAACTCCTCGGGAATGAAGGCCCAGCTTTCGCGCCCGCGCTCGGCATCCGTCGCGTCGTCGGGTCCGACCTTCACGCCGCGCAGATAACCATCGTTCGAGCCGTAGAACGCGTACAAGCCGGGCGATCCATAGTTCACCACGGCCGGACGCGAATGCAGCACGTCACCATGAATACTGGCACGGGCTCCGGCCGTGACCGCATCGCGGTTCTCGTCGAGCAGATCCTTGCCGCGCAGCCAGATGAACAGATTGCTGGTGCTCGGTCCTTCCGTGTCAGGCGTTGCCGTGGCCGACGCGAGTGTCGCCGGCGTTACCGGACCGCGCGCGGTAATCGGCTGTCCGGCGCCGATGGTGAATGAGAACGTGGCATCATTATTGTCGACTATCGTACCGGCATCGATGGTCCAGTCGCCATCATAGCCATCCACACCGGCGACTCCCTGGCTGCCGGTGATCTTGATTCTTGTCAGGCCACTCAGCGTATGGGGAAGCCTGTTGGCAGGGATGGTCGCGGTGACGATGTCCGATCCGGCGGCTCTGGTCAAGGTGACGGCGTAGTTCGGCAGGGTGGTAAAGCTCACGTCGATGTTCGGGCTCGCGGGGTCCGGACTGGTGTACAAACCCGTTGTCGGCAAGCTGAAGCAGAACCAGTTGTTCTTGTCGGAGTTGGGTATGTTTCCGTCGCACGCCGAGCCCTTGTCCGCAATCGTCCAGTCGGAAAAGCTGGCGCCGTACTTGGTGTAGGGCCAGCCGGCACCCGTGATGCGCACGGGTTGCGTCGCTGCATAGTTGCCATTGCTGTTGATCGCCGAGGCCAGGCGCATGACCACTTTCTGCGAAGCCACCAGATAGTAGGCTTTGTCGATACTGATCGCGGTGGCCGCGGCGAGCCCGCCCGCCGTCGTTGCCGCCTTGGCCGTGGCCCCGGCGGTCGGCGAAGCCCGGGTCGCGTAGCTGATGGCGGACGGCGCGAGAACGATCTTGTTCGCGTAATTGAAGGTCGTCGTGCCAACCACGTTGTTAATGATGGCGGACGCCCTGTTGAGGAAGGTTTGCGTCGCCCCCTCGATTTTTGGCGTGTCAGAAGCCGCCAAGCCGGCTTTGCCCGCACCGGACAGGGTCACGGTGCCCGTCAGTTCAACCGTGTTGCCGACAATCGTCGGGCTGGCAAGCGTGATCGAGGATTTGATCGGCGTATCGAAAACCAGAGTCACGCCGCTGGCGCCGGCAGTGGCGTTCTGCAACGGCGTCTCGATTACGGAATAACTGAATGTCGTCGCCGTCGCGGCAGTGAGGGTCACCGGTCCGCCATAGGCGCTCGGTGTCACGCCGAGGATCTCCACTTCATTGCCCGCGGCCAGCGCGTTGCCCATGTAAGTCGCCGTCGCCGTGGTACCCGTGCGAGCCAGGCCGGTGATGGTTCTCGAGGCAGTCGATGGCCGCTGAATCGGCCCATAGGTGCCGATATTCGCCGTTGTGCTCTTGAACGCGTTGGCCGCCGCGGTCAGGTCGGTACCGCTCGCGCATGACAAACAGGTAAAGATGTTCCGGCTGTCCGCTGCCGGGTCCGCCCACTTGAGGCGAACCTGCTGCGCCGCACCGCCGCGCTCCACCGCCGGGCCATCGGGAATATCCTTGGTATTGCCGGTGGCGGCCGCATCGAACTCCCAGAAACTCCCGCTGTCCGTTGTCCAGAAACTGGTGGCACTCTGGTCGAAAAACCCGGTATTCAGTTTTTGATCGATGGCGGGGTAGCCATACTTGTCCGCCAGGTAAAGCGCTACTTGCAGCACTTTGCCGGTATTTACGGTGCTGTTGCAGACGTAACCGACAACGCCCTCGCCGATGCGCTCATCGCTAGCCGTCGGCTTGTGCGCGTTATCAAGCGTCTTGGGAATGAAATTGGTGATTTCGGGATCAAAATCCACCGCACTATTCTCGTTGGCGTCGCAATAGCGGCCGAACTTGTAACCCTTCAGGTTTCCCCGCCAGCGTGGGCCGAAGTTGGGATCGGGACGAAACACGCCGATGTACACCTGGTTTTCGAAGGTGCCCTGCGTATTCACCGAAATCGGCAATGTCGCCGAGGCGAAGGCGCTATTCACCGCCTGTATTTCGGCAAAAATGGCTTTGAAGTTATCGGTCAGTTCCTGGATGTTGGTCGCCTTGTAGTACTTGCCGCCACCCTCGGCAGCCATGCTGCGCAGCAAGCGACGCTGCGCCTGGTCTACCGCGCTTTCCTCGCTGACCTGTATGATGCCGTCGCCGTCCACATCCCCCCTGCACCCGACATTGCAAACATCGACGGTATACGTCGTGATCTTGTTCCAGATGTAGTTTCCCGCAGCGTCCTGGATGGAACTCTTGACCCCGTAGGTATTCATGAACTGGTTCCAGTAGGGCGCGAACAGCCTCAAGTCATCTGCTTCCTTGATGCCCGTGGTCTGGGGAGTCACTCCGATCTCGACCGCCGCTTTTTTTAGCCGATCCGTCAGCTCGCTCAAATTGGTATCGGCACTCGGCGTGCTGTTGCCGACGAAAATCACCACATTCCGCGCGCAGCCATCCTTGGCCTGCGTCGGCTGCTGGTACCTCATGGTATCCGTTGCGGTGTAACCGAAATACGCCGTCAGGTCCTTGCGTTGGGTAACGCCGGTCAGGACGGGAAAGGCGTTGCCGGAAAAGTCACGCAGTTCCGTGTCGCCGCCGGCATTATTAGAATCGACGTCGTTGAAACTCGCGAGGCCGTTGAAATAGCGGAATACCGAATTCATCAAGTCGGCATAGCTGGCACTTGCAGGGCCTTTGTACTCGGGCTTATTAGCGTCCGCCTCGCCCTGAACCTTGGTCAGCAGAGCTTCCAGTGTGGGCCGGTAGCTGCCATTGACCGGGCGAATCGCATAGATCGGGTAGCCTCCGTAGGTCGAACTATCACCCCGCGGACCGCCAAAGAGCATGACCCCGACATTCAGTGCGTTTTCCGGCAGTGCGGCAAGCGCCAGCTTCATGGCGGTCGCTTCGGCGAATGCATTGGTGACGATGTTGCCATTGGCGTCGGTGACCTTCTCTGCAACGGACGCGAAATTCGCTGTGTTATCCATGACGATCAGGACATTCGCGGGTGCGCCTGAAATCTGATCGCTGCCGACGTAGATATCGATATCGTCCGCCCTGCCGGCGGCACTGGCGAAGGCCAGCAAGACGATCCAGAGACAACGACTGATTGACTTGATGTTCATGATTGCATCCTTCGCAGTTGTTGCGTGCTATGAGCAGAAATTCGATGCCTTGGTGATGACCGTGTAATAGCCGCTCGATGAGAGATTCGTGGCGACCCCCTGGGTCACGCTGACATTCGCCCCAAACCAGTTGTTTTGCACTGTCGCTGTCAATTCCCACGTCATCCGGTAGCAGTTGCTGACGGAGGTGTCGTCCGCCCGGTAAGTGCTGGCAGAAAGACAGCGACAAAACGTGGCCTGCTCGCCAACCGGCTTGCCGCTCTGGCACTCGGCCACATAGGTGGGGAATACCTGCGGCAGTTCGCTGTTCGCGATCGATGCCGTGGTTCGGATGCAAGGTTGGGCGACTTGCACATCGACCCCCGACACGGTCAGCGTCTGTGGCGCAACGGGCTCTCCCGTAGCCTGCGTCAGGCTGGTGCTGAGGACGGTGCTCAAGGCCGCGTCGGCGGCGGCCACCGCCTCTTCGCGGGTTTGCAGATTGTTCACGGCACGCAGATTGATCATGCCCATCTTGATCGCCGAGATTGCCAGCAAGGTAAGCGCCATCAACATGATGACCGACAGCATGAGCACTGAACCGCGCTGTCGTCGCTGCACGCTGCGTCCGGGTACTGCGCTGGCCTTGTTCATGATTGTCATTGCTCGCGCCTTCCGGCCAGATTGACCGCGCTCACGGTCGTCACGGACAACTTGCGGCGGAACTTGTCGGTGCCGGTTTTTGGGTAGCTTGGCGCCAGAACTGTCGCGGAATTGTCGCTGATTCCCAAGGTGAAGGTGCGCGTACCGGCGACACCCTGATATTCGCTGGTATCCCTGACGACCAGCGACACCTTGACGGTCATCACGTCCTCCCAGCGGTCTTCGCCCGATGCAACGTCTGTCGCAGTCGCCGGCAAGCTGGTTGGCAGCATCACCCCGCCTACCGCAGTGCCGGCGGCGCCGGTGGTGCGGGGGTTGTTGTTGGACACCACATAGCCATCGACAGCGCCGTCGCCGCTGGTGGTTTGATCGATTCCATACTCGAAATGCATGTCCTCGACCCCGGTGGCCACCGTGCGCGGGTCGCCTGCCCCCACCTCGACCACCTTGAGCGTCGGGATGCCATCGCCTGTCCCGCCGCCGCTGCAATCGTCGCATGCGGAAAGAAAGTAGATGCGCGTGATCAGGCGGTAAATGGGGGCTGCCACGGTACAGATTTTCGGTGGCGTCTGCGACACATCGGTAGCCAGCAGTGTGAAAGTTGTTGCGTCATTCGACGCGATGAAGGGTACCCGGTCCTTGCTGGTATCGGCGCAGGCGGAATGCTGGAGGTGCGATCCGGTGCCGCTGAGCCCGGCCGTTGTCGAGACACGGCGGATGACGAGGATGTCGGTACCTGCGCGATACACCGACTTGTTGGCCACCGAAATGCAACCGGGAGGAGACGTGATATTTGCCTTGTGCGCCTCGTAGCCATAAATCGCGAACGGCACCGTGCGCGTGGTACTTGCCACTGTTGCCGACCAGCCTGCCCCTTCAGTGCATGGATCGGCGTAAACCCAGTCGAGCGAACCGGAAGGAATGGTCAAGGGTCCGTAATAGCCGGCGAGGCGAATATCCTCGGTCAGCGTGTCGAGCGAGAACCGGGAACTTTCCAGGCGCTGGCCTTCACGTTCCACCTGTGTGCGCGTGCTGATGCTTTGCTGGAATATGCCGGCCATTGCGGTCATCAATACCATCGTGATCACCAGCGTAACCATGACTTCGAGGAGCGTGAAGCCGCGCTGGATTGATGCTGCGTCAGCACCATGCGCGCGACATTTCATTTCGACCATGGCGTCAGGCTCCATCAAGGTCAGCGAAGCGAATGCGGCGACTCACGCCATTCCGCCGCGTGGTAATCGTACTGGCGCCACAGCTAACTCCTGCTGGAGGGGTGGCGCTGGCATCGCGCCCTTGCCAGACGACATCAAGCTGATATTCCCGAGTGGTCGCATCCCGCAGAAATACGCAGCCACGAATGCCGGGCATCGCACCGACCGAGGATGCTGAGGTAGCGCTATCGCGCAAGGCCACGTGCCATTCGCACAAATCTCTTTCGGATCGGATTACCGTGCCATTGCCGTCGATGTCGGCCGTTGCGGTAGTGCAGCAGGCCGCTGATGTGCACGTTACCGTTGTCCCGGTACCGAAGGTTCTCAAGGTCGGGGTGACGGTGACCACACCCGTGCCATTGCCCTGGTTATAGGCGGCGTTCGCCGTCGCCGTGGCTTTCACTTCAATAGCATTGGTCACCATGCGGTCCGCCAGATCTTCGAGAAGAAACAGCGCCTTGCCGCGCGCATAGGATTCATATTCGGCATTCATGGCGCGCGCCTGCAAGCCGGCCAATCCCAACAGGCCAACCGCGAGAACGAACATGGCGATCATGACTTCGATGAGGGAAAATCCATTGCCGCCGCCAGCCGGGCCGAAAGGATGATTCGCTACTCTCAGGATTCCGCGTGTTTTCATTTGCACTCCTGATTTGTGCTAGCGCCGAAGGTAAATCGAGGACTGGCATGGTCGCCGCCCGACTGCACAAAGGTCCGCGGATTGCCGGTGCTATCGATGACCACGCAACGCGCCGCAGCGGCCTCCTCGGTGTCCTGGACCAATAGTCGAACCGGCGCCGCGGCGAAACCGGCGCCGGACAGCAGACGGCCACTGTGCCCAAACACGATCGGCTTGGGCAAGGCGCTGTAGGTGACCTTGGCCGTCGCTTTATTGGCCAGCATCACATCCGGCCCAGGGCCTGCATCATTCAGGACATTGCATGCCGATGCACTCGTAAAGGTGACACACCAGCCGTCCGACAAGCCGCCGGCACTTGCCACCAGGGAGATTTCGGGAATCCCGCCGGACGGCGCCCCCCACTTCATCGCCTCACTGCGCGCCTGCATGGTAGTCGTCACCAGATCAAAGGCTGCAGTCTTCATTTTCTGATTGTTCAAAAGCGACTGTATCGACGGCATAGCGACCGCCATGGCGATCCCGATGATCGCCAAGGTAATCATGATCTCTACGAGAGTGAAGCCGGATGGAACTGATTTGCGCATGGGGGTTACCATCACCATTTGCTCGTGGGCAACTTCAAGCCGAACTGATTGATGCTGAGCGTGGCCTGGCCTTCCTGGAACGAGCCGGCAACCGGCGTTGCCGTTACTTGAAACGTGGGTAGCGTTTGCAGCCGGGCATGCGCAGCGGACATATCGACAGTGCCGATGGTGAAGGTGTAGCTCGCTTTCAAATCATCAGGAATCTGCACGCCCAATGCGCTGAAATCGTTCGCCGGAACACCGGTCACGTAGGCATAAGTGAATCGTTGCACACCCAACAAATCGGTCGTGAGCGTTCTGTTCTGAACAATCAACTGCTCTTGCCGACTGGCAGCATCCAGAAGCACTGTCTTGGCGGCGCCTATGTTTGCCTTGATCCGGTATTCGCGAAACATCGGCAGCGCCATGGACGCAAGAATGCCGATGATCGCCAGGGCGATCATCAGTTCGATCAGGGAAAACCCGCTCGTGCCCAGCCTGCCGCGAACACGGCGCAAGGCTTCGGAACAGGACGCCTGCCTGACTGATTTCATCTGATGTACCGCATCCAGCATTGACATGAAAGCATCATTCTCTCCATCGACCGGCCGCGCCATCGGCGAAAGCGGATTCGCCATAGGGGAACCCCTATGCCGGAAGGCATGCAAAAGTCGGCGCTGGCGGTACGGCGATGGAGCGCGCCGACTAAAGGCTCGCAGCCGGCACGCTGATAATCCGTTCATCGAGCTGCCGCGCCTTTTCGTCGTTATTGATCACCAGACCCAACGGGCAGTCGTGATCCGCCACAAACTCGCGCAAGGCGCGCAGCGACCTGACATCGGTTTGACTGCCCAACTTGATTTCAACCGGCAGCGGTCCGCTTTCGCCATCCAGTATCAAATCGATTTCGGCCCCCCCGCGTGTGCGAAAGTGGAACGGCCGCATGCGGATTCCGGCGCTTTCGAAACCGCGCAGCAGGGTTTCGACCACCATGCCTTCCCAGGAACGCCCTCGCAATGGATGTGTTGCCAGCGCCTCGGCATCGGCGATCCGCAGCAAACGGTGGAGCACGCCGCTGTCGCGCAAATAGCCCTTGGGATGGCGCACGAGCTGCTTGTGCGGGGATCGATCCCAGGCCGGCACATGGCGCCACAGATAAGTCCCGTCGGCTATCGCCAACCAGTCGCGCACCGTCGGCTCGGACACGCCCAGGGTGCGCGCAATTTCCGCATTGTTGAGAATGCTGCCCGACACATTGCCGAGAATCTGGATCAGCGAACGGAAGCGGTCGCGATTGAGGCCGGGAAACAGGGCGCCCACATCGCGCAACAGGTAGGTATCGAGATAGTTGCGATGCCAGAGGCGACGAAATTCCTCGTCGCCGGCTATCCAGGGTTCTGGATAGCCGCCATGAAACCAGTAATCGAGTACCTGCAACAACGGCAGCCGCGGCTCTGCCGCCGCCACCAATTGCCCGGGCGAGGCGTGCTCGGCAATCAAGGGGAAAAGGCGGGATGGCGGCTGTTGCCAGGCCTCGGCCAGCGTCAGCGGCCCCATTTCGGCAAAACCGATGCGGCCCGCCAGTGTCTCGGCGATGGCCTTCACCAGATTGGGCGAGCTTGAGCCGGAAAGAATGAAGCGCCCCTTGGCGCCACGATTTCGGTCCACCGCAACCCGCAACGCGGGAAACAGCGCTGGCGCCAGTTGCGCTTCGTCGATGATCACGTTTTTTTCGTTCAGGCGCAGGAAAAGGTCGGGGTCGCCGAGTACCTGCTGCCGGTCGGCAACGCTCTCCATGTCGAAGCGCCGCCACTCCCCCGGCAACATGCCAAGCAGGGTTGTCTTTCCGCACTGACGTACGCCGGTGACCGCCACGCAGGAAAAATGGCGCAGCAGGGTGAATAGAAATGGCTTGATGTGGCGCGGGAACATGATGCCGATTCTAAACAGCGACTTTACTATTTACAAGTACAATCCATTCATCGGCGTACCGCCGCTTCGCCAGCGCCGTCCGGGCGGATACCGCTACGCATATCCCACCGGGGGATACCGTCCCCGCCCAGAGGGACGGGGACATAACTTTTTGTGGCGGAATTGCCCGCGCGCCGGCTTGCATTTTCCGCCGGTGCCTATAATCGGATGAACTTTCGCTCCACCCACACTATCCATGGGCCTGGCCTACGCTGCAACCGAGCTGACCCATGTCGGCACGTGGGAACCCGAGCTTTTCGCGAAACTCAGTGATTGCGCATTAGCGTGGCAACAGAGATATCTTCATCAATATCAGGCCAATGCACGCCGACGCCCTTTCCAATCAGCCGCCAATGCTGACGCTGCTCCGGTGTGGCATCGCGGAGCCGCGGAAACCACTCC
>JANMTA010000358.1:0-2283 GCA_031389965.1 Betaproteobacteria bacterium | reverse complement strand
CGCGGCCTGCAGATAACCGGCACCCAGGTCCATGCCGGGCCGCCGTGGTCGACCATTTCCGATCATGCCGTGCTTTCCGCCGAATTTCAGGCCAAGGCCGACTTGTCGTGAGACTGGCGCCGTTTGTCGCGGCAAGGCATGACTTCGTCGCCGGCAACCGGCTGCAGCTGCTCGAATCGGGCGTCGAATATTTTCCCGCACTGATTGCGGCGATCGACGCGGCGCTGCATGAAGTGCATCTGGAAACCTACATCTTTGCCGACGACACCACGGGGCGTCGGGTCGCTGCGGCGCTGGGCCGGGCTGCCAGGCGCGGAGTCGCCGTGCGGGTACTGGTGGACGGTTTCGGTGCGCGCGATTTCGCCACCGGTATTGGCGCCTCGCTGGCGGCCGAAGGCGTCGAGGTGATGACCTACCGGCCCGAGGCCGGACGCTACGACTTCCGCCGCCATCGTCTGCGCCGCCTGCATCGCAAGCTGGCCACGGTCGATGGCCGCATCGCTTTCGTCGGCGGCATCAATGTAATCGACGATTTCGACGACGGCGAGTCGGCGGCGGCGCGTTTCGATTACGCCGTCAGTGTCGAGGGTCCGCTGGTGGCCCGCATCCACGCCGACGTGCGGCATGTCTGGCGCCTGGTGCGCTGGGCAAGTCGCGGCCACCGTCCGCCACCCCCGGCGGCATTGCCTGTGGTAGCGCCCGTGAGCGGCACGACCCCGGCCGCGCTGGTGATCCGGGACAATCTGCGCCATCGGCGCGACATAGAGAACGCCTACCTGCATGCGATTCAAGGCGCCCGGCGCGAGATCGTGATCGCCAACGCCTATTTTTTTCCCGGCCGGCGCCTGCGCAAGGCCCTGCTGGCGGCGGCAAAGCGCGGCGTGGTGGTCAAACTGCTGTTGCAGGGTCGCGTCGAATACCTCCTGCAGCACTATGCGACACGCTCGCTCTACGATCGCATGCTGTCGGCGGGTGTCCGCGTTTTCGAATATGACAAAGCCTATCTGCACGCCAAGGTGGCGGTGATCGACAAGCACTGGGCGACCGTCGGCTCCTCGAACATCGATCCCTTCAGCCTGCTGCTGTCGCGCGAAGCGAACCTGGTAGTGCGCGATGCCGACTTCGCCAAGGCCCTGCACGCCAGCCTCGCGGCGGCCATCGATGGCGCCTCGCGGGAGATCCGGTCCGCGGACCACCGCAACCGTTCCTGGCTGGCGCGTCTGGCCAGCGCCGCCGCCTACAGCCTGGTGCGCATCCTGATCGGCGTTACGCGCTATGGCGGCAAGCAGTACTCGGACTAACCGCTGTTGCGCAAGCCGGCGGCGACGCCGTTGATGGTCAGGTGGATGCCGCGCTGCACGCGTTCGTCGGTCTCGCCGGCACGGTGGCGGCGCAGCAGTTCGATCTGGATGTGGTTCACCGGATCGAGGTAGGGAAAGCGGTTGCGGATCGAGCGCTTCAGGAGCGGATTGAGATCGAGCAATTCCTGTTCGCCGGTGATCGCCAGCAAGGCATCGATCGATGACTGCCATTCGGCTTTGACGCGCGGAAAGATCGCGTCGCGCAGCGTCTCGTCCCTGACCAGCTGCGAGTAGCGCTCGGCGATGGTGATGTCGCTCTTGCCCAGCACCATGTCCATGTTCGACAGCAGGGCGCGGAAAAAGCCCCAGTCGCGATGCATTTCGGCCAGCAGTTCCATGCCGGCCGCGCCGTGCGTTTCGCGGTATGCGGTCACCGCCGCGCCGAAGCCGAACCAGCCCGGCAGCATCAGGCGGCACTGCGCCCAGGAAAATACCCAGGGAATCGCGCGCAGGTCCTCGATGGCTGTGGTCTTCTTGCGCGAGGCCGGCCGGCTGCCGATGTTGAGCGCGGCAATTTCGGCGATCACCGTCGATTCCCAGAAGTACTGCTCGAACCCAGGCGTTTCGTAGACCATCCTGCGGTAGGCGGCAAAGGCGCTGGCCGAGAGTTCTTCCATGGCGGCGAGGAATTCCGGGCGCGGCGCATCGTGCTGGTGACCCAGCAGCGTGGCTTCGAGCGTGGCAGCGGCGAGGATTTCCAGGTTGCGGCGGCCGAGCTCCGGGTTGGCGTATTTCGAGGCGATGACTTCGCCCTGTTCGGTGATGCGGATCTGGCCCTGCACGGCGCCCTGCGGTTGCGCGAGTATCGCCTGGTAGCTGGGTCCGCCGCCGCGGCCGACCGAGCCGCCGCGCCCGTGGAACAGGCGCAGCGTGATGTCATGCCGGGCGAAGACCTGGGTCAGCGCGATTTCGGCGCGGTACA
>JANMTA010000356.1:0-6849 GCA_031389965.1 Betaproteobacteria bacterium | reverse complement strand
CGTGGTCCAGCGCCTCCAGTCGTCCAGCCATTCGGGGCGCGAATCGCCCATGCCGCTGGCGACGATCACCTCGGGATTGGCGGCGATGACCGCCTCTACCGTAACGGTCGGCGCCAGGATCGGCAGTTGCGCGAACACATTGCGTCCGCCGCAAAGGCGTATGGCATCGCTGATGATCTGCTTGCCATTCACGGTCATCAGGGGTTGCTTCCAAATCTGGTAGAACACCGCCACCGACGGTCGCCGGCTGTAGCGGGCGGCCAGTTGCGCATAGCGCTCACGAAACGCCTTCGCCGCCGCGTTGGCCGTGGCCCCGGTACCGGTCAGCAGGCCGATACGCTCCAACTCGCCGGCGACATCCTCGATGCGCTTGGGCTCGGACAGATGCACGGTCAAACCCATCGAGCGCAGCCGGGCGACCGAAGCCGCCGCGTTGCCGCTTTGCCAGCCGAGGACCAGATCGGGCTTGAGGGCGACGATGGCTTCCAGGTCGAGTGAATGGCCACCCACCCTGGGCAGAAGCTTGGCGGCCGGCGGATAGTCGCTGTAATCCACGGTGCCGACCAACCGATCACCCGCCCCGGCGGCGAACAGCAGTTCCGTGATGTGCGGCGACAGGCTGACGATGCGCCTGGCCGGCGCCGCCAGCCTGATGCCGGCGCCGCTGACGTCGGTGACGCCAATTTCGCCGCGCGCCGGCAGGCAGGCCAGCGCGCAGAGCAGCGACAGGCAGAGTCGCTTCATGCTACCGCCGTGCCGCCGCCGTGTCGCCGGCGCCGACTTTTTGCCGCCGGTGGGTCAACAGGGTCCATGGGATAATCACTCGATGAAACACGCAGCATTCTAACGATGGCCGAACACAATTCCTCACCGGCCCGCACCGGCAGCCCTGTAAGCTGGCGATGACCAAAAAAGCCCATATCCGCCCGACCGACGTTCGCGGCTACAGCCGCCTGGCCATCGACGCCACGCTCGGGCTGACGCGCCTGGTCGAAACCATGCATCACAACATCGCGCGCACCCCGGGTCCGCTGGGCAAGTACAGCCAGGAACCGACCCGCGGCATCACCGGGCTGATCTATCGCAGCATACAGGGCACGACACGGCTGGTCGGCAGCGGCATCGACGCCCTGCTGAGCCAGTTGATCCCGCTGCTCGACCAGGAACCGGCCGCGTCATCGGGCAAGCGTGAAGCGGTATTGGCCGCACTCAATGGCGTGCTGGGCGACCACCTCGCCGCCAGTGCCAATCCCCTGGCCATACCCATGCAACTGCGCCGCAACGGACAGCCGCTGGTACTGACGGCGCAGGATCTGGCCGCCAGCATCCCCACGCCGACCGGAAAGATCCTGCTGCTGGTGCACGGGCTTTGCATGAACGACCTGCAGTGGCGACGCAACGGGCACGACCATGGCGAGGCGCTGGCCAATGCGGGGGGCTACACCCCGCTCTACCTGCACTACAACAGCGGCGAGCATGTTTCGCGGAACGGCCACGCATTCGCCGACATGCTCGAAACCCTGTTGCAGGCCTGGCCGGTCCCGATAGAGAAACTGGTCATCGTCGGCCACAGCATGGGTGGTCTGCTGGCGCGCAGCGCCTGGCACTACGGGAAACTCGTCGGGCATGGCTGGCTGAAACATCTGCGGCAACTGGTCTTTCTCGGCACCCCCCACCATGGCGCGCCGCTGGAACGCAGCGGCAACTGGGTCACTGTCATTCTCGAGCTCAGCCCCTACACTGCCGCACTGGCCCGCCTGGCGAAGATTCGCAGTGCGGGAATTACCGACCTGCGCCACGGCAGCATCCTCGACGAGGACTGGCAACACGGCGACCGCTTTGCCCATGCCAAATCGAAAAAGGGCACCATGGCTTTGCCGCATGGGGTGCAATGCTTTGCCATCGGCGTTACCCTGTCGAAGGAAGGCGGCGCTCTGAATAAATCGCTGCTGGGTGATGGTCTGGTACCTTTGCCCAGCGCACTCGGCAGGCAAAAAGACGGAACCCGCGATCTGAATTTTCCCGATTCGCAACAGTGGGTCGGCTACGGCATGAATCACATGGACCTGCTGGATGACGCCAGGGTATATGAACAACTGCGAAAATGGCTGTGCTGAACTCTGCAGGCAGGTCCGGATAAAAATGGCAGCTCGTATTGTGATTACAATGTAAAAAATATCAGGAGAAGAAGCTATGGAAAAGATCTGGCTCAAGAGCTATCAGGCAGGCGTACCGGCTGAAATCGATCTGACCGAGTTCCGCTCGATTGGCGACCTGTTCGAAAAAAGCGTCAAGCAGTACGGGCCGCGCAAGGCCTACATCAACATGGACAAGGCGATCACCTACGCCGAGCTGGACAAGCTCTCGGCCGCCTTCGGCGCCTATTGCCAGTCGGTATTGAAGCTGCAAAAAGGCGCCCGCATCGCCCTGATGATGCCCAACCTGCTGCAATACCCGATCTGCCTGTATGGGGCGCTGCGCGCCGGTTACACGGTGGTGAACTGCAACCCGCTGTACACCGAGCGCGAACTCGAACACCAGCTCAAGGATTCCGGCGCCGAGGCCATTGTCATTGTCGAGAACTTCGCCCATGTGCTGGACAAGGTCATCGCCCGCACCCCGGTCAAGCACGTGCTGGTCACGCAACTGGGCGACATGCTGGACTTCCCCAAGCGCATGATCGTCAATATCGTCGTCAAGCACGTCAAGAAAATGGTGCCAGCCTGGAACCTGCCGAATGCCATCGAACTGCGCGATGCGCTGATCGAGGGCGGCCGCCATCCGTTGCAGCCGGTCGAGGTCGGCCACGAAGATATCGCCTTCCTGCAATACACCGGCGGCACCACGGGCGTGTCGAAGGGCGCGATGCTGACCCATCGCAACATCATCGCCAACCTGCAGCAGGCGCATGCCTGGATCACCACCGCGGTGCGCGATGACGAAATCATCGTCACGGCGCTGCCGCTGTATCACATCTTCGCGCTGACAGCGAACTGCCTGACCTTCTTCAAGATCGGCGCGACAAATTTGCTGATCACCAACCCGCGCGACATTCCCGGCTTCATCAAGGAGATCGGCAAATACCCGTTCACCACGATCACCGGCGTCAATACGCTGTTCAATGCCATGCTTAACAATCCGGAATTCGCCAAGATCGACTTGAGCAAACTGCACCTGACTCTTGGCGGAGGCATGGCAGTACAGCGCGCCGTGGCCGAGCGCTGGAAGCAGATTACCGGCGTGACCCTGATCGAAGCCTACGGCCTGACCGAAACCTCGCCGGCGGCGACCATGAATCCGCTCGACATGCCCGAGTACAACGGCTGCATCGGCCTGCCCATCTCCTCGACCGAAGTCACCATTCGCGACGATGACGGCAAGGACCTGCCCCTGGGCGAACCCGGCGAACTGTGCATCCGCGGCCCGCAGGTGATGAAAGGCTACTGGAACCGCCCCGACGAAACCGCCAAGGTCATCATGGCCGACGGCTTCCTGCGCACCGGCGATGTGGCCATCATGGACAGCAAGGGCTACGTCAAGATTGTCGACCGCAAGAAGGACATGATCCTGGTCTCCGGCTTCAACGTTTACCCGAACGAAATCGAGGACGTACTCGCCATGCATCCGGGCGTGCTGGAGTCAGCGGCGGTAGGCGTACCCGACGACAAGACCGGGGAAGCCATCAAGATCTTCGTGGTCAGGAAGGATCCGAACCTGACCGAAGCCTCGATTCTCGAACATTGCCGCGCCAACCTCACCGGCTACAAGGTGCCGCGCCAGATCGTCTTCCGCAGCGAACTGCCAAAGACCAACGTCGGCAAGATCCTGCGCCGCGAACTGCGCGACGCCAAGGCCTGACGCGGGCTCGCATACGATGAGCGAAATAAGGGTCTGCCGTCCGCACTACACGACACTGAAAAAAGCCCGCAAGGGCGCCGGGCACATCGCCGAGGAACTCGGCGAAGAGTTCGGGCTCGACCACGAGTGGGACGGCAACACCCTGCGCTTTCAGCGCATGGGTGTGACCGGACACATCGAAGTGGGCAAGAAGGACGTCGAGGTCTACGTCAAGCTCGGCTTCCTGCTCATGGCTCTCGGGCCGCGCATCGAGCACGAAATAAACCGCTTCTGCGACGAGAACTTCGGTCCGGTCAAGTAGCCGGCCGGCGGAGCAGCGCGGGTGAAGCAACTGGTGCTGGCGGGCGGCGGTCATGCCCATGTGCATGTGCTGGCGGCGCTTGCGTCCGCTCCCTTCGCCGCTACGCAGGTGACGCTGATGTCGCCGTATTCGCGCCAGATTTATTCCGGCATGCTGCCCGGCTGGATCGCCGGCTATTACGCGCTTGAAGACTGCGCCCTGGCGCTCGATGCACTGGCGCGGCGCGCCGGCGTCCGCTTCGTGCAAAGCGCCTGCGCCGGGCTCGATCTCGACGTCAGACAACTGCGCTGCGCCAGCGGCGAAATCATTGCCTTCGACCATGTCTCGATCGATACCGGCCCCGTCGCCAACTCCGATCAATTGGCCGGGGCGGAGCGACACGGACTACCGGTGCGTCCCATCGAAGGTTTTGTCGCCGCCTGGCCCGGCCTGCTCGAAAAAGCCCGGCAAGATGGCTTCAAGCTGGCAATAGTCGGCGATGGCGCCGCGGCGGTCGAACTGGCCTTCGCCATGCAGACGCGCTTTGCCGCCGAAGGACTGGGCCACGCCCGCCTCACGCTGATCGGCAGCAACCGCGAACCCTTGGCCGGCTTTCCGTTTCTGCTGCGCCACAAGGCGATGAAGCTGCTTGCCGCGCAAGGCATCGCCCATCTGGGCAGCAGGCGCGCGCTCGCCCTGCTGCCGGGGCGCGTGCAACTCGACGACGGAGCGGAACTTGTCGCCGATGCCGTGCTGCTTGCCACCGGCGCCGCCGCACCGGCGTGGCCTGCTGCCAGCGGCCTGGCTACCGACGAAGCGGGTTTCATCCGGGTGAACGCCATGCTGCAAAGCGTCTCCCACCCTTTCGTATTCGCTGCCGGCGACGTCGCCGCCTATGCCGACGCCCGCCCCAAGTCCGGCGTGTTCGCCGTGCGCGCCGGTCCGCCGCTGGCGGAAAACCTGCGCGCGATTTGCGCAGGGCAAACCCTGCAAGCCTGGCGGCCGCAAAAACGCGCGCTGTATCTGCTCAGCACGGGCCACAAGCATGCGCTGGCGGCGTGGGGCGGCTTCAGCATCTCCGGCGCCTGGGTCTGGCGCTGGAAGGACAGGATCGATCGACGCTTCATCGCGCGATTTGGCACCTGAGCGGAGGGCGACAGGCGCGCCAACCCTGATGCAAACAGTGTTGTTAGCGCTTGGGTCGACACGGATAATCGGAAATCTGCCTGACGCCCGCGGCGTTCAGGCTAGCTCCGCAGCACGGCCATCGCAATGAAACGGACACCATGAAAGTCAGTCTGCAACGCGCCATCACCTCGCTCACCAGTGTGCTGGATGTCGTCGGCATCGACGAAGTCCATCACAGCAAGCGCGTGGCCCTGATGGGCCTCGGCATTGCCAGCGAACTGGGCTGGGACAGTACCGCCTGCCGTGACATCCTGTATGGCGGAATGCTGCATGACTGTGGCGTCTCGCGCCACCGCGAGCATCGCCAGCTGACCGAGACCCTGGAATGGGACGGTGCCGAGGAGCACTGCCGGCGCGGCGAAGCCTTCCTGCAGGCCTGTCCGCCGCTGGCACGCTTTGCCACGCTGGTGCGCTGGCACCATACGCGCTGGGAAGCGCTGCAGAGCCAGTCCATTCCCGCCGCGCTGCGGCTGCAGGCCAACCTCATATTCCTCGCCGACCGCGCCGACGTGCTGCTGGCGCCGTATGTTTGCGGCTCCTCGATGAAGAATGAAATACTCTGGGAATACCCGGCGATTGCCCGGCGCCTGAGCGAACTGTCCGGCTCCCTGTTCGCGCCGGAGCTGGTGCAGGCCTTTTGCTGCGCGGCGCAGCGCGAGACCTTCTGGCTGCGCATGGATCCGTCCTACATCGCCGACGAAATCGAGGACTGCTGTCAGGAAGAAACCCCGGTCGAACTCAATACCGCCGACGCGCTCTTGGTCGCCGGCCTGTTTGCGCGCACGGTGGACGCCAAGAGCATCTATACGCTGGAACATTCGACGGGGGTGGCCCGGATCGCGCGCTACCTGGCGCAAGTCAGCGGCATTCGCGGCGAACACCTCGACATGATCGAGATCGCCGCCCTGCTCCATGACATCGGCAAGCTGCGGGTGCCCGAGGAAATCATCGACAAGCCGGGGCCGATCAGCGTCGAGGAACGGGCGTTGGTCAGGCGCCACAGCTACGATACCGGCCGCATCCTGAATAAGGTCTTTCCCGGCCAGCCCATCGCCGACTGGGCCAGCATGCACCACGAAACCCTGACCGGGACCGGCTACCCGGATCATCTCCTCGCTGCGCGCATACCCATGGAAGCGCGCCTGATCGCGGTCGCCGACATTTTCCATGCCTTCTCGCAGAATCGCCCCTACCGTAACCGGATGAACGCCGGGCAGGTCATGGCCCAGCTGGACGAATTCGGAAAGCTCGGCAGAATCGACAGCGAGATGATCGAGCTGGTCGGCACGCACCTGGCGGAGGTCTATTCGCTCGCGGTCGACCACGCGCCGTAGCGCCGGCGCCGACTCCTGCGGCTGAGCCTCAGCCGGCGGTACGGTCCCGCCAGTCGCCGAGATCCGCCTTGAGCTTGCGCCGCGGCCCGCTCAGCGATTCGCCAATGCCGCGGTAGTCGAAGGTCCAGGCGGTGTAGCCGCGCCGCGCCAGGTAGCGCGCAAACGGCGCATAGAAGGCTTGCGCCACGG
>JANMTA010000322.1:0-3441 GCA_031389965.1 Betaproteobacteria bacterium | reverse complement strand
GGTGTCGCCATTTCACCCGGCTCGACATGGCGCTGTGCCACCACGCCGGCAATCGGCGCCGTCACCGTACCATGCGAGGCCCCGGCGCCGGATGCGGCCGCGGAACCTTGCGCGGCCTTGAAGGCGGCCGCGGCCTGGTCGTGCGCGGCATGGCTGATGAACTTCTGCGCGTGCAGATTTTTCGATCGCTCATAGGCGGCAGAGGCCTGCGCCAATGTGGCGCGGGCGCTGGCATCGGAACCGGCGGCCTCGCGCGCATCGAGGCGCAGCAGGAGTTCGCCCTGCTTCACGCGCTGTCCGGCATCGACGCGGACTTCGAGCACGCGGCCGGCAATCTGCGCCGCCACCGTGGCCTGATGTACGGCTTCGACCGTGGCCTCGACCGGAAATCCGAGGTCGACGTCGCGCAATTGCACCATGACACTCACCGGCGCACTGGTTGGCGCCGCGTCGGCCGCAAAAGAAGAACTGCCCGCCGGCAAAAAGCCGGCGAGCAGAAAACCAAGGGCGGTCAGGAGGAGGAGTGAGCCCTTGGGGAGGAGACGGGTCGATGTCGTCATTTATATTAGTATATTACTATATACAGAAAATTCAAGCCCTCGCCGTCAAAAACGCCACCGAATGTTCCCGGGATGCCCGTCGCGGCGTGCTTGGCGCCAAGTACATTGATCTGAAACGTTTTTCATCTCAATGATTGACCGTTCGGGGCAATGGCAAAAGTTTTTGCCGGCACCAGATTAACTTGATTCGTATCAAGGAAGCGAAACCGGTTCTCCTTCACCTTCCGCCTCTAAGAATAAAATATATTGATTCATATATAAACAAAATTAGAGGAGGAGTTATGGTGAAAATCAACTTCGGAGCCTGGCGCAAAGCTGGACTGGTCATGGCATTGGCATTACCGCTGGGGGTAACCACGGTCACGGCCCAGACCAAGACCCAGGAACAGAGAAGCCCGTCCGAGAAGAGCTATCAGGCGGGTGACTCGTCGCCCGTCGGCGCGGCGATAGTCCACCAGAACACCAACCCGAAGGCTCCGCCGATGACCGAGGCAGAGTTTCAAAAGGGTGCGAACATTTACTTCCAGCGCTGTGCCGGCTGCCACGGCGTGCTGCGCAAGGGCGCCACCGGCAAGCCACTGACCACGGACAAGACGATTGCCAGCGGCACCGAATACCTCAAGGTCTTCATCAAGTACGGCTCGCCCGGCGGCATGCCGAACTGGGGCACCTCGGGCGAACTGACCGACGACGAAGTCGACCTGATGGCGCGCTACATCCAGCAGGAGCCGCCGACGCCGCCCGAATGGGGCATGAAGGAAATGCTGGCCTCGCTGAAAATCACCGTGCCGCCCTCCAAGCGCCCGACCAGGAAGATGAACACGCTCGATCTGGGCAACCTGTTCTCCGTCACCCTGCGTGACGCCGGCGAGATCGCGCTGATCGACGGCAAGACCAAGAAAATCGTCAAGATACTCAAGACCGGCTACGCGGTGCATATCTCGCGCATGTCGCAGTCCGGACGCTACCTCTACGTCATCGGCCGCGATGCGCGCATCAACCTGATCGACCTGTGGATGGAGGAGCCATCGAACGTGGCTGAGATCAAGGTCGGCCTTGAAGCGCGCTCGGTGGAAACTTCCAAGTTCAAGGGCTATGAAGACAAGTATGCGATTGCCGGCACCTACTGGCCGCCGCAGTTCGTCATCATGGAAGGCGACACGCTGAAGCCGCTGCGCATCGAGTCGACGCGCGGCATGGTGGTCGGCACCCAGGAATACCATCCCGAGCCCCGCGTCGCGGCGATCGTATCCTCGCACTACAACCCCGAGTTCATCGTCAACGCCAAGGAAACCGGCAAGATCCTGGTGGTGAACTACAAGGACCTGACCAACCTGAAGATCACCAGCATCAATGCGGCGCAGTTCCTCCACGACGGCGGCATGGATTCGACCGGGCGCTATTTCCTGGTCGCGGCCAACGCCTCGAACAAGATCGCCGTGGTCGATACCAAGGAAGACAAACTGGCAGCCCTGATCGACGTCGGCAAGGTGCCGCACCCCGGTCGCGGCGCCAACTTCATACATCCGAAGTTCGGCCCGGTCTGGGCCACCAGCCACCTCGGCGACGAGACGGTCAGCCTGATCGGTACCGACCCGAAGAAACACAAGGACCAGGCCTGGCGCGTGGTGCAAACCCTCAAGGCTCAAGGCGGCGGATCGCTGTTCATCAAGACCCATCCGAAGTCGAGCAACCTCTGGGTCGATACGCCGCTCAATCCGGAAGCCGCCAACAGCCAGTCGATTGCCGTGTTCGACATCCGGAACCTCGACAAGGGCTACGAGGTGCTGCCGATCGGCGAATGGGCGGACATCAAGGATGATGGTGCCAAGCGCATCGTGCAGCCGGAGTACAACATGGCCGGCGATGAAGTCTGGTTCTCGGTGTGGAGCGCAAAAGACAAGATCTCCGCACTGGTCATCGTCGATGACAAGACGCGCAAGCTGAAAGCCGTGATCAAGGATCCCAGACTGATCACGCCGACCGGCAAGTTCAACATCCACAACACGCGGCACGACGTGTATTGATTCGCTCCACCTGCGACAACGGGGGCTTGAGGCCCCCGTTTTTCATTATGTCCGCGCCGCAGGCGCGGACGGTATCCCCAGGTGGGATGCGACCCTTGCAGCGAACTACGCGCCGGGCTGTGCCTTGAGCGCGTATTCGGCCATCGCCGCCAGGACGGACTCCACCTCGCCGACCGGGGCGGCAAGCGATATCACCAGTCCGGCATGGCGGTCCATGGCGTTGGCCGCCAGTTGCGGCAGATCCTTTTTGACGTGGCTGCCGGCGGCCATGAAGATCGGCACCACGGTGATTTCGGTGGCGCCCTGCTCGACGAGGCAGTCGACGCCTTCGTCAAAGCTCGGCCGCATCAATTCGAGAAAACCCGGCTCGACCAGAGCATGCGGGGCACGGCTCTTGATTGCCGCGCGAATGCGATGGAAGGGCGCTGCCCATTCCGGATTGCGCGCGCCGTGACCGAACAGCAGTATGCCTTTCACTATTTTCCTTCCCTTTCCCGCCACACATTACGGCAGCCGGTTTCGCGGACGAACAGCGTGGCGATCCAGCCGGCGACCGCTGCGGCCGTCAACAGCATCATGCCGTTGCGCCAGTCGCCGGCGGAGTAGATGCGCACGCCCGCATCCATTCTGCCATCCCAGGTGCGCTCCATCAGCCAGCCGACCATGGGTTGCAGGATCGCCGGACCGAGAAAGATGCCGACATTCACCACGCTGGTGGCCATGCCCGAGAGCTGCGGCGGATTGACTTCCTTGGCGCTTGCCCATGACAGCGTAAAGCCGGCCGTGGCCAGGCCCATCAGGACGCAGAGCCCGTAGGAGGCCGCCAGCGGCATGGGACCGTCCGCCCGCCACGT
>JANMTA010000317.1:0-3431 GCA_031389965.1 Betaproteobacteria bacterium | reverse complement strand
TCGGCAAGGGCAATGTGCTGGTCACCGGGCAGGCCGCCGGCTTCCTCAACATGATCGGCGAGGGCATGAGCTGCGCCCTGCATTCGGGCGCCATTTCCGGCGAGGCGGTGGTCGAGGCGCAGCGCCGCAACCGGCCGGTGCAGGAGATCTACCGCAAGATGATCGCCTCGGAAGTGCGCCGCTGCAGCGACCAGTGGAACCCGCTGAAGATCGCTTTCGACCGGCCGCACGAGGCGGATTTCCCCGAGGCACTGATGAAGCTTTCCTGGCGCGAACGTGGCCTGGTGCTGCGCGACATGTGGCGCTTCATCGTGCTTTACAAGGAGTTCAAGTGGGGCCGGCAGATTGCCCGCGCCGCGCTGCAGCGGCCGCTCGCAGGCGGCTATTCGATGCAGCGCTGGCTGTAGGCGACAAGCCTGCCACGGAGAAACTCATGAGCATCAAGCGTGTGGCCACGGTCCCATTCGACGACCAGAAGCCCGGCACCTCGGGCTTGCGCAAGAAGGTCGCCGTGTTCCAGTCGCCCAACTATCTGGAGAACTTTGTCCAGGCGGTGTTCGACACGATTGTTGACACTGCGGCGGCCCCGGTCGGCAGCACGCTGGTGCTGGGCGGCGACGGGCGCTACTTCAACCGCGAGGCGATCCAGCTCATCCTGCGCATGGCCGCGGCCAACGGTTTCGGCCGCGTATTGGTGGGGCTGGGCGGCATCCTGTCCACCCCGGCGGCTTCCTGCGTGATCCGCAAGTATCGGAGCTTCGGCGGCCTGATCCTCTCCGCCAGCCACAACCCCGGCGGCCCCGAGGGCGATTTCGGCATCAAGTACAACACCGCCAATGGCGGCCCGGCGCCGGAGAAAATTACCGACGCGATCTTTGCCTGCAGCAAGGCGCTGACGAGCTACCGCATCGCCGATGCCGCCCACATCGACCTCGATCGGCTCGGGCGGCAGATGCTGGGCAGCATGGCCGTGGAGATCATCGATCCGGTGACGGACTACGCCGAACTGATGGAATCCCTGTTCGATTTCTCCGCGATACGCGAACTCATCGGCGGTGGCTTCCGCCTCTGCTTCGATGCCATGCATGCGGTGACCGGCCCCTATGCGCATGAAATTCTCGAACGGCGACTCGGCGCACCGGCCGGCAGCGTGATCAACGGCGTGCCGCTGGCGGATTTCGGCGGCGGCCATCCCGATCCCAACCTGACCTATGCCGAGCAGCTGGTGGCGATCATGTACGGCAAGGCCGCGCCGGACTTCGGCGCGGCCTCGGACGGAGATGGCGACCGCAACATGATTCTCGGCCGGCACTTTTTCGTCACCCCGTCCGACAGCCTCGCCGTGATCGCCGCCAATGCCGCGCTGGTGCCGGGCTATGCGGCGGGCATCGCCGGCATCGCGCGCTCGATGCCGACCAGCGCCGCCGCCGACCGCGTCGCCGAAAAGCTCGGCGTGCCCTGCTACGAGACGCCGACCGGCTGGAAGTTCTTCGGCAACCTGATGGATGCCGGCAAGGTCACCTTCTGCGGCGAGGAAAGCTTCGGCACCGGGTCCAGCCATGTGCGCGAAAAGGACGGCCTCTGGGCGGTGCTGTTCTGGCTCGACATCCTCGCCCAAAGACGGCTGTCAGTGGAAGAGATCGTACAGCGCCACTGGGCCGAATACGGCCGCAACGTCTATTCGCGCCACGATTATGAGGGCCTTCCCACTGCGGTTGCCAACGGCATCATGGACCAGGTACGCGGCGCCTGCGCCACGCTGCCGGGCAGGACTTTCGGTAGCTACACGGTGAAGGTCTGCGACGATTTCAGCTACACCGACCCGATCGATGGCAGCGTCTCGACCGGGCAGGGGCTGCGCATTCTTTTCGAGGATGGCTCGCGCATCGTGTTTCGCCTTTCCGGTACCGGCACCGAGGGCGCGACCTTGCGTCTTTACCTCGAAGCCTTCGAGGCCGACCCGGCGCGCCAGCGCGGCGACGCGCAATTGCTGCTGGCCGACCTGATCGCGATCGCCGACGACATTTCGCAACTCAGGCAGCGCAGCGGGCGCGAGCGGCCGACCGTCATTACCTGATGCTGGATTGCGGGAAGACCGAATAAGGTCTATATTCAGTCCTGATCGATTTCACAGGATGCCCGTCATGAAATTTTCCAGCCAGATAAGACCCATCAGCTATTTCAAGGCGAATGCCGCCGAGGTCGTACGGCAGTTGGCGGAACAGCGCGAGCCGATGGTGATTACCCAGAATGGCGAGGCCACGGCAGTGATTCAGGACATTTTGTCCTATGAGGCGACCCAGGAGACCCTTGCATTGCTGAAGATCCTTGCTCTCGGCAATCGTCAGATCGAGGCGGGGAAGGTCGCTCCCGCAGCCACCGTCATTGAGCGTCTGCGCGGCAAGAAGGCTGCCGCCTGATGCAGCGTTATGAGGTGTTGCTGACCGGCGATGCCGAACGCGACCTCGAGGAAATCTTTGAATACATTGCCGAGCACCACTCGCCTAGCGCGGCAAATCATGTACTCGACCGGGTCGAAAAGGCGATAGCCAATCTGAGTATATTTCCCGAACGCGGTTCCTTCCCCAAGGAGTTGCTCGCCTTGGGCATTCGTGACTATCGGCAGGTTTTCTTCAAACCGTATCGAGTGATCTATCGGGCGATCGAAACTCGTGTCTATATCTATCTGATTGTTGATGGCCGGCGCGACATGCAGGCCTTGCTGGCGCGCCGGTTGCTCGAAGGCTAAACCCTTACACCGCCGCCAGCGCCTGCTCCAGGTCGGCCTTGATGTCGTCGATGTGCTCGATGCCGATCGACAGGCGCACCATGTCTTCCGAGACGCCGGCCTTCTTCATTTCCTCGGGCGACAACTGGCGGTGCGTGGTGGAAGCCAGATGGCAGGCCAGGCTCTTGGCGTCGCCGATGTTCACCAGGCGCGTCACCAGCTTCAGCGCATCCTGGAAACGTCCGCCGGCGGCCATGCCGCCCCCGTGTCCATTTACGCCGAACGAGAGGATGCCCGAGGCGCGGCCGCCCATGTATTTCTGGATCAGCGCATGGTCGGCGTGGTCGGGCAGGCCGGCGTAGTTGATCCACTTCACCTTGGCATGGCCCTTGAGGTAGTTGGCCACCGCCAGCGTGTTCTTGCAGATGCGATCCATGCGCAGCGCCAGGGTTTCGATGCCCTGCAGGATCAGGAATGAGTTGAAGGGCGAGATTGCCGCGCCGGTATTGCGCAGCGGCACCACGCGGGCGCGGCCGATGTAGGCCGCGGGGCCGAGGGCTTCGGTATAGACCACGCCGTGGTAGGACACGTCGGGCTCGTTGAGGCGCTTGAAGCGGGCCTTGTGAGTAGCCCAGGGGAACTTGCCGGAATCGACGATGACGCCGCCGATGCTGTTGCCGTGGCCGCCGAGGTACTTGGTCAG
>JANMTA010000244.1:0-4562 GCA_031389965.1 Betaproteobacteria bacterium | reverse complement strand
GCGATTCTGGAAGAGCGGTCCGAACACCGGCATGTAGGAAAGGGCAGGCAGGCCCTGGTTGGTATTGTCCAACTTGTCTTCCATCAGTCCGCCCATTACAACGATATTGCCGCTGTCGATACGCAGTATCGATTCCATTTCACGGGTACGGATGATCGGAATTTCGTTGGGGATGGTCGCCGACAAGTCTGGATTGGGGTCTCTCACGGTACCCACGATGCTCGTAATCGATGGCCGTACGCTGAGTGTTACGCTGTTGTTGTCGCTTATTTGCGGCACGACCGCCATGACGAATCCGACCGCGACGGTCTGTGGCGTAGTCGTGTAAGCCTTGAGCGGGGCAGAGCCATTGGTGCCGGCTGCTATGTCGGCTTTGACATTGAAATAGACTTCGTTGGTGACGACGCGCAACAAGGCTGTCTGATTGTTGAGGACAGACAGCTTGGGACTGGACAGGACTTTTACGTTGCCATACTCCTGCAGCAGTTTGATGGTGCCCTCGAACGTTGCCCCGCTCGAGGATGTGTGTTTTGCCGTCAGGAACATCCCGGTTGCCGCCTGTTGAACAATAATACCGGTACCAAGAGATGCTGTCGCAAGCCCGGACGCTATCCTTGTCCAGTCGATCCCTTGCTCGTACTTATCATTTAGGTCGACTTCGGCGACGGTGGCTTCGATCAGCACCTGGCGCTTGGCGGAAGACATGACCTGGTCGAGAAATTCCCGTACCTTTTCATGCTGGCGAGCGGTGGCACGGACATTGATCATGCCGGCCTCCGGGTTTGCCATGACGGAGGCCGCTTCGCGGAATGTGGCACGTTTCACAACCGTGGTGCCTTGTTGCTGCAGGGTGGCGGCATTGGGGCTACCGGCGAGGCTGGAGGTCGCACCCGCAGCCCGGTTGGCGGCAGATTGCCCGGTTTGCGCACCGGTACCGGTGGTGGCCTGTTGATCTGACCGCTCGATGACAGTTTCGCTGGAGCCTTCCGGCAGAATCTTGTCTGTTTCGTGCAGGATGTCCTTGATGTTCTTTTCGAGAGTTTCCCAGAATCTGTTGTAGGTCTTGTTTTCGATCTTGGATTCCGAATTGTTATTGCTGGAACTCCCTCCCGACGTTCCTCCAACGGTACTCGAGATTTGTGAGGAAACCGTGACGGTACTAGTCACATTGCGCGCTATGTTGACGTAGTCGACCTTGTAGTTGCGCAGGAAGGGCGAATCAGGCATCACGATCAGATTGGGACCGTCGATTTCCCAGCGCATGTCGAGTTGCTTGGAAATGCGCGTCAAGATCTGCTGCAGCGTCTGGTCGATGGCATTGAGGGTAACCACGCCTGTTATCCCTGGATGAATGTCTACGTTGAGCTTGGCGTCGCGAGAAAGGGCGAACAGCAGGTCTTGCACCGGGATGTTGCGTACCGATACCGAGTAGGACTCTGTTTTTGCCGCCGCCTTCGGGCGCGGAAGCGTCACAGTGCTGGCCACCGGCGACGGGATGCCGGTATTCGTGGCGGCAAGGCTTTCGGCACGGAGATGCCCGGCGGATGGCGGCTGCACGGGTGCGGTGCTGCACCCGCCGATCATCAGGCTGGCGGCTAGCGCAGCAGCTAAGGGTGAAATCACTAATGGGCGCAAATGAATCCCCGATCTGATGGGCACATTGAAATTAGGATAACACATTATGTTTACGGTGCAAGTCAATGATTTTATGGACTGAGCTTCCTCAGTTCTCAGGGCCAAGACTCTGTCAGCGAAGACGCGCAATCATGCGCGGGTAAGGGTTGTTTCCCCGCAGGGGATTGGGCAACTCGCGGATGGCGGCAGATGCTACCGCCATTGTTGGATAGTCACCGTACGTCACTCCGAAGCGCGGCTTGCCGCTGAGTTCCGAGTAATAGACATGAATGTTGCTCATTTCAGATGGGCTGGATGACAGCATGCGCAGCAGCGCTTCGACTTCAGCGTGCTGGTTGGCGCCTGTGGCGAATACCTGTATGAACCAGCGATCATCCGGCAATTGTTCCAGCCAGCCATGTCCGGCCTCAAGTCGTTCGCGGGTTAGCGGCCCGACTTTTGGTTTGACGGGTTGCCGCGGCGGTGCAACGATGATGGCTTTCGTCTTTGTGGCCGCTGCTGCCGGTGGCGTGCCTGGGGCGCCGGGGGGTCGGGATGAGGAACCGACCGAGACCGATGGAGCGGCTGGCGAGGGTGCTGCAGTTGATGGAGTGCTGGTATCGGTGCGCGATACGGTCAGCCAGACGATACCGGCCAGGACGCTTGTGACGAGCACAGCGCTGAGCCAGAGGGTCCGGGCCTTTCTTGCCGCCTTGCCTCCGTAGGTAGCGTTGCTGAATTCGCAATCGCGGATGGCGGCTTGCATTTCTTTGGAACCAATCTGGTGACTGTCTGAGGAAAAGGCTGCCAGCAGGGCCTTGTCGGCCAGGATGTTGATGCGGCGGGTAAGGCCGAGCGAGCTCTGCTCGATCATTTTCAGCGCCGGCGGAGCGAACACGCTGGGGCCGCGATAGCCCGCGGCGCGCATGCGGAAATTGAGATAGTGGTTGATATCCTCGCGCACCAGTGGTTCCAGGCCGAAGTTGTGGGTGATGCGCTCCTTTAACTGTCGCATGTCGGGGCGGGCGAGAATGTCATTCAGTTCGGGTTGGCCGAACAACACCAGTTGCAGCAGCTTGCTGCGACTGGACTCGAGGTTCGACAGCAGGCGGATTTCCTCGAGTGTTTCCACCGGCATGGCGTGGGCCTCGTCGATCAGTACGACCACCTGGCGGCCTTCGCCGTAGGACTTGATCAGATGATCGTGCAAGCTGCGCATGACCACCGAGGAGCGCGCATTGTCGGCAACGTTCAGGCGCAGTTCGTCGGCGATGGCGTAGAGGATGTCGTCGCGCGCGAGGGACGGGTTGGCCAGATAGATGATCGTGACGTTGGCGGGCAGGCGTTCCATCAGTACGCGGCAGAGCATGGTCTTGCCGCTGCCGACTTCGCCGCTGACCTTGACGATGCCTTAGTCGTGGGTGATGGCGTAGATCAAGGCATCAAGCGTCGCGCCGCGATTGGCCCCGTCAAAGAAGAAGTCGGTATGCGGCGTGATGCGGAAGGGCGGTTCGTTAAGCCCGAAGTGTTCCAGGTACATGGTGCCAGTCAGTCAATCCGGTCGCTCATTGCGGGGTGCTGCGCTTCTTTCGCGCGCCAGCGTGTCGATGCGATTGTAGAGAGTGGTGCGATTTACGCCGAGCAGTCGGGCGGCCTGGCTCATGTTGTCATGGGCGATCTGCTGTGCGGCTTCTATGTAAGCCTCCTCCCATAGCTGCAGCGTGGCGTCCAGGTTGAAGTCGTTCCGGCTCTGTATATCACCCAGGGCAATCGCCACAAGTTCAGCCCTGCTTGCCGAAGTCGGCGCTGGCAGGACGGCGGCTGCCGGCGGTTCATTGCCGAGATCCAGCTCGGCTTCGAGATCATCGACGCCGACTTCCTTGTCGGCAAACTTGGTGGTCAGGCGGATTGCGATATTGCGCAGTTCGCGGACATTGCCTGGAAATCCATAGGCAAGCAGACGTTCGGTGGCAGCTGCGCTGAGTCTGAACGGCGGCAGATTGGCCTGCGCCGCATAGATGGCCCGAAAATGTTCGAGCAATCGAATGCTGTCGTCACCGAGTTCGCGCAGAGCGGGTATGGCGATAGTGAACACCGAAAGCCGGTGGTAGAGGTCGGCGCGGAAGCGCCCTTCGCGAACTTCTTTCTTCAGGTCGCGATTCGTCGCCGTGACGATGCGCGCGGTTGAATGCCGAGCCAGTGTTTCGCCGATGCGCTGGAATTCGCCGTTTTCCAGCACGCGCAGGAGCTTTGGCTGCAGATCGAGGGGAAGTTCGCCAATTTCATCGAGAAACAGCGTGCCGTCCGACGCGTCTTCGAAATAGCCGGCACGTGGCCCGCTGGCGCCGGTAAATGCCCCCTTGCTATGGCCGAACAGCGTTGCTTCGACCAGGCTGGGCGAGATTGCAGCGCAGTTCAGCGCCAGGTAGGGCTTCGCCGCGCGCTCGGAAAGCCGGTGCAGGGCGGCGGCGGCAAGTTCCTTGCCGCTACCGGATTCGCCTTCGATAAGTACCGGGAATGGCGACGGGGCGAATTGTCTGAGCTGTGCGCGCAACTTTTGCAGCGGGGCGCTTTCGCCGATCAGGCCGTCAACTATCTCGGCCGATGTGTCTCTAAAAGACAACACGCGCGCAATGAGCTTGCGCAGAAATTCCGGATCAGCCGGTTTGGCGACGAATTCTGTCGCTCCGAGCGCCCGTGCATGGCGCGCATTGAGTTCGTCGCTTTGGCCGGATAGCACCACGATGCGGGTGTCCGGGGCATGCGCAAGAATGTCCGCAATCAGGTCAAAGCCTTCATCCGGACGGTGGGGTGTGGGCGGCAGCCCGAGGTCGATCAGCGCCAGGGCCGGGGCATGCTTGCCGTCGCGCAACAGTCCAACCGCTTCAGCGCGTGTTGAGGCCGTGCTTACCGCGTAGTCGCGGCCGAGAAAATAGCCCAGCGTGTCG
>JANMTA010000237.1:0-4808 GCA_031389965.1 Betaproteobacteria bacterium | reverse complement strand
GCCTCCTTCCTCCTGACCGCGGCGCTCACCGTGCTGGGCTTCCTGCTGAGCCTCGGGTTGCCGCATTTGCTCGTGCTCCCGATTCATGCTCGCGCCCGTGGTCGGCATGACCGCGCGAGTCGGTAGTCACTACCTCGACCACGCCTGGGCGGCGGCCCAGGCCCGCTGCGCGGCCGAAAATCGCCGTGCCGCCAGCGCCGACTTTTACGCCGCGGTGATGGGATGCGCGGTCGAGCGGGTGAGGTCGGCACTGCAGGAACCCCAAATGTAATCCTGGCGGCCTTCGAGCAAGGTCACCTGGATTGTCTTCGTCGGTTCATCCTCGACGCGGCTAAACCTCGACCCCGACTGTGCTCCGCAACAATCCCTGGAAAGACAAAGCCCCCGCAAGTCGTGAAACCTGCAGGGGCCTTGCTTTGTGTCTGGTGGCCAGGGGCAGAATCGAAAGCCGACACACGGACACTTTTATTCCATCCACAGGCTTCAGTACATAGCGCGCATGCCACAAAGCCTGCATCAGTGGCGTCCGTGGTCATGTCATTCCAATACACTTGGCCTGGCTGCTCGTGCGACAATGAACCTCACCCGCCCGTTTGCGAAACATGACGAATCACCCGCAAGAGCAATTAGCCCCCGAAATTCCGGTTCGACCCCAGAACTTTTCTGGCGTCGCCGCATTTGTCATAGCCTTAACGGGGCTGATGATAGGACTTTATGCCCTGCACGACCGCAACACTGTCGTTTCAAATGGCGAGCGCGTTGCGTCGCAAATTGCCGAACAGACCGCCCTCGTTGCAGAAGGAACTATTGACGCCGCTCGGCAGTTGTTGCGTGCCGTGGAGCAGATCGCCCAACCAGCAACCAAAGACAGGAAACGTGATGCGGATACCGCCCATGCTGCGCTGCTCCGCTTGAAGAACCAGACACCCTACATAATGGATCTGCTGATCATATCGCCCGACGGACGTATTACCGACTGGACAGGTTTAGGCAAGCCGCCGGACATCCATGACCGCGAGTATTACAGATACCATGCGGGCGCTGCCACAAGCAGCCTCTATGTGGGAGAGCCTCAATTATCCAAAGTGCACAAGGATCGATGGTTTTTTGCCCTCAGCGAGGCCATTCGAGATTCACAGGGGCGCCTGTCCTTCATCGCCGTTGCAATCATCGACAACAAAATCCTGTATGAACGCTTGGGGATTGAACTCGCCCTTCCGGGCAGCACTCAGGCACTGTTGTCAGAGAATGGCGCTGTATATGCCAGACGACCGGATCATGATAGCAATGTCGGGAAACAGATCAGCCGCCCGAAGGAACTTTCTGCACTGACGGAAAACAAGCCGTCAATCACCATTCGAAGTCAGTCCCAGCTGGACCACAAAATGCGCATCCTGAGTTGGCACAAGGTGGGTGGCTACCCCCTCGTGTCCGCAGGCACGGTCGTCATGGATGAATTGCTCCTGCCATGGCGACAACGAACCGGTTTATTGACCGTGCTCTGGGTAGTGCTGTGTATCGTCATTATTTCTTTCGCCCGGCGTGCGAATGCGATAAGCCGCCGCCATACTGAATTGGCGAGTATCGACAGTCTTACCGGCATCAGTAATCGACGTTCGATCCTGAATACCGCCGCTTTCCTTGATAGATCGCAGAATGATTCAGGCAATTTGTCGATATTGATGATCGACGTCGACCATTTCAAGGACGTAAACGATCAATTTGGCCACCAGGTGGGTGACCAGATACTCCAGCAAATCTCGGACGTACTGCGCAAGCAGATACGGGAGACCGACATCGTCGGACGCTATGGGGGTGAGGAATTCCTTGTACTGATGCCCGATACCGGCTCTGAAGGTGCAATGTTGGTTGCCGAGAAGCTTCGGCAGGCGATAAGCGACCGTATTACGCTGCCGAAACCCATAACGATTTCCATCGGTGTTGCAGCGAAATCTGCCGACGCCACGCTAGATAGAACTTTTGCGCGAGCCGATAAAGCGCTTTACCGCGCCAAGGGGGAAGGACGTAACTGCGTAAGGTTGGCCGGAGCCGACGATGTTCAGAAGTGATTTGGGGCACACGAGGCATCCCTGCCAGCAATGATCGAAGATGGCCCAACCCGACCTTTTCAATAGGGTCTGAAAAGCACAAGCCCCCGCAAGTCGCTAAACCTGCAGGGGCCTTGGATATTACTGGTTGCCAGGGGCAGAATCGAACTGCCGACACACGAATTTTCAATCCGGTACGCTGCGTGCATTAAACCCACCAAAGCTTCCCACCGCAGCGGAACGACTTTGGTCCAAGTCACTTTCACGAAGGCGGTTGAATAGCTAGTACCCCGAGTCGTTTTGCGATCTCTATGGTCAGCCCCGACTGGTTCATCGAAAAGAAAGGCGGCCCTCCGAACGACCCTCAGGCAAATGGCATCTTCATCATGAACTTCCGGTAGCCAAGGTACAGCGGTCACTGGCGCCAAGTTCTCGAATAGCCGCGTTGTGGTGGAAGCCGACCTGTCAATCGCATTCCCGCGTCATCGTGATCGGCCGTTCCCGCTGCGTTGGAACCAGTCGGCTGAGAAACTTGGACAGCGCCGATTGAGTGGCCGCTTACGGGTTCGCGCTCGGGCTTAACGTCGGCTATGGAGAAAAAGTCCGAGCGGCGGGTGGCCGGTAGGTTGAGGTAGCCAATGGCCGGTTCGGAGTATCCAGGTCGCAAAATTAGGATTTGGCTGACCGGCCGGTTTGGAGAAATGCGACTGGCCGGAATGGGCACTTCTGAGACATTGCCCTACCCGCCATGGATCTCAACCATCCAGGCATTCGCGCAGCGCTTCTTCAAGCGCCGGATGCTTGCGCAATGACCCGACCAGAGTTTTGAGCAGCGGCCTGATCGGCACAACCATGGCAGCAGGAGCCTCCTTGAACGCCAATCGGATGGCAAGGGGATCGGTATCGGCGAGTACGGTGCCAAGAAGCAGGGCCTGCTGCCGGTCCTTCGCTGCCTTTTCCGGCGAACCGCGCCTTTGCGTGCTCGAATACAGCTTGTGCCAGACGAAGCGCGCGGCCTGCGGCAGGCGCAGCGGAATGCAGTGGCCGCCGGCCAGCATCGCTCCCGCTTCGGCAGAGTCGAGCAGGTAGTCGTAGTGCGGCACGGCTTGCGCCGACCATTGCAGTTCGGGAATCTTTACCGTCGCGCCGAGTTTTCTGCCGGGCGCCAGCACATCGACTCGCAGACCCTGGACGCCCGGCAGTTTGACCGAGGTCGACGGCAAGGTCGAGGGCAAGCCAGGAACCGCGACGAAGGGCAGGCCGGTGGCCTGCATCGTGGTCAGGAACGGCAGCGGTGCGCCCAGTTTCAATTGCTGCCGGCGCGCCAGATCGATGTCGAGCGTCCGCGCCGTCACCGCGATGGCGCCAAGTTCGTTGAGCCAGGCCATGCAGGCCAGTGTGCCGGTGAGGACCAGGCCCGCTTCGAAGGCCTGCTGGTTGTGCAGCTCAACGAGAACGCGGGCCGTCGCCTTGTCGGCCACCTGGAAGCCCAACTTGCGCAGGGCCGACACCTGCAGTGCAGCCCATTCGCCGAAAGCCATGCGACTGCGCATGGCGTCGAGCGCGACGGCGTCGCCGTCCTTGCACACCAGTTCTTCCCTGGCTTTGCCGGGTACCGGGTAGAAGACGCGATACCAGTAGCCGTAGCCGGTGCCGGCGCGCAAGGCAAGCGAACCGGGCGTTCCCGGCAACAGGGCGCCGGCGGCCAGGGTTCGCTCCTTCAGTTCCGCGTACTGGGTGCGGAAGGCCAGTTCGTGTTCGCGATACGAGGGGGCTTCCATAACTTACCCCATAATTTCAAAAATTATGGGGTAAGTCTAGCGCATTCCAGCTTACCCCACAAAACTTGTTTTCATGGGGTAAAACCAGCCGGCGCTATGGTGGAAATTTCGCTCAGCGATGACGCTGCCCGCTGTGATGGCTGGCCGGCTTGGCGGCAGCGCCGCCACCGCCCGAACGGGCAGGGCGCGGGGCGCCGCTGCGGGCTCCGTTGCCGCTGCGCGTGCGCGCCTGGGCCGGCTTCTGCGCCGGCGGACGGCCGGCGGCGGGGCGCGGTACCGAGTGGTTATGCTGCGGCTCGAAGCCGGGCATGACCGAAGTCGGTATCTCGCGCTTGAGCAGGCGCTCGATGTCGCGCAACTGGATGCGCTCTTCGCCGCTGACCAGGGAGAGCGCCTCGCCGCTGGCGCCGGCACGGCCGGTGCGGCCGATGCGATGGATGTAGTCCTCGGGCACATTGGGCAACTCGAAATTCACCACGCGCGGCAGGGAGTCGATGTCGAGTCCGCGCGCGGCGATGTCGGTCGCCACCAGCGCCGCCAGCTTGCCGGCCTTGAAATCGGCGAGCGCCCGGGTGCGGGCGTTCTGCGACTTGTTGCCGTGCAGCGCCGCGGTGCGTATGCCTGCCTGCTCCAGCTTGCGCGCCAGTGCGTCGGAACCATGCTTGGTACGACAGAACACCAGCACCTGATGCCAGCCGTGGGCGGCGAACAGATGCAGCAGCAGGTCGCGTTTCTGCTCCTGGTCGACCTTGATGACGGTGTGCGTGACGAGTTCGGCCGGCGCATTGCGCCGCGCGACCTCGACCATGGCCGGGTCCTTGAGGACGGCGTGGGCCAGTTCGCGCACTTCGGCGGCGAAGGTGGCGGAAAACATCAGGTTCTGCCGCACTTTCGGCAACTTCTCGATGATGCGGCGAATGTCGCGGATGAAGCCCATGTCGAACATGCGGTCGGCTTCGTCAAGCACCAGGGTCTGCAC
>JANMTA010000223.1:0-2131 GCA_031389965.1 Betaproteobacteria bacterium | reverse complement strand
ATTCCGCATTGAAATCGCGCGCCCGGAGAAAAAGAACGCTCTCACCGCCGACATGTACCGGGCGCTGGCCGACGCACTGGCCCGCGCCGAAGCCGACCCGGAGGTGCGCGTGATCCTGATTTCGGGTGCGGGCGGCAACTTCACCGCCGGCAACGATCTGGCCGATTTCCTCGACCATCCGCCGATGGACGAAAACGCTCCCGTGTTCCGCTTCCTCAATGCCTTCGCCAGCCTGCAGAAGCCCTTCGTCGCCGCGGTCGAAGGCGTTGCCATCGGCGTCGGCACGACCATCCTGCTGCACTGCGACCTCGCCTACGCCGGCGCCTCGGCCCGCTTCGCCCTGCCCTTCGCCAACCTCGGCCTGACCCCCGAAGCCGCGTCCAGCCTGCTGTTACCTTTGCGCGCCGGCCATGCCCGCGCCGCCGAGATGCTGATGCTGGGCGAAGTGTTCTCCGCACAAACCGCGCTTGAAACCGGCATCGTCAACGCAGTCCTGCCCGACGGGCAGGTTCTGGATCATGCACTGGAGCGTTGCCGCAAGCTGATCACGCAACCGGCCGCATCGCTGCGCCTGACCAAGCAGTTGATGAAGCGCGCCCAGCAAGCCCTGATCCTCGAAACCATGAGCGTCGAGGCCGGAATTTTCCGCCAGCGTCTGGTCTCGCCCGAAGCCAAGGAAGCCTTCGCCGCCTTCTTTGAGAAGCGCAAGCCGGACTTCTCGAAATTTGCCTAGGCGGCTTTGGCAGGCTGCTAAAATCCGCAGCCCGACGGATGGGTGGCAGAGCGGTTGAATGCACCGGTCTTGAAAACCGGCGAAGGTGAAAGCCTTCCGTGAGTTCGAATCTCACCCCATCCGCCATCACACTGGCACAGTGCGCCTTTCGGGCGTTATAAGCGCAGGAAATGGCAGCCCCGGAACAGAGCGCGAGGACGAACATGTGGAGTCTGCTGGAGTTCTTTCCCGAAGATTTTCTGATCAACATTGTCGATATTGGCGCCGCCCTGAGCGAGAAGCCAAGCTATCAGAGCATCGTCAATGCCGGTCGCGGGCGGATCATCGGCTTTGAGCCCGATGAAGCCGAATGCCGGCGACTCAATGAGCGCTATGGGTCGCCGCACCAGTTCTTTCCGCATTTTGTCGGCGATGGAAACCCTGGCGTGTTTCATGAAACCAATTGGAACCTTACCGGGTCGCTGCTTGCACCCAACCATCGTCTGGCAAGAAGCTTTACCAATCTTGACGAACTGCTGCAGCCAAAAGCGAAGCACGCCGTAAATACATTCCGGCTCGACGACATCAATGGTATCGATGACGTCGACTTCATCAAGATCGACATCCAGGGTGCGGAACTGATGGTCTTCAAAAATGCGCCGCGGATATTGGCGCAGACTCTGATGATCCAAACCGAGGTGGAGTTCGTCGAGATCTACCAAGGGCAACCCTTGTTCGCCGACGTCGATGGCTTTCTGCGCCAGTCAGGCTACCAGTTCCATACGTTTCTCGGTTTCGGCATGCGCGCCTTCAAGCCCCTGATGAAATCGGCCGATCCCAATGCCGGTTTCAACCAGGTGCTGTGGTCGGATGCCATGTACGTTCGGGACTGGTTGCGCTTGGATGTGCTGGCGACCCTCAAACTGAAGAAACTCGCGATCCTGGTTCATGACGTCCTTGGCTCCTACGATCTTTGCCACGTCGTGCTGGAAGAAATTGATCGCCGCGAATCGCAGTCGCTGGCGCCGCGCTATCGCGAGCGACTGGGCGTTGCCAACAGGCCGTCAGACGCCTGATCAGACAAGTGCGGGGCTCGCCTTACGTGTTTCGCCTCGCGAGTCGCACATCCCGCCCGGCAATAGCCTTCAGGATGCCATTGCATTTCCTATCCATCAACAATCCGGCAAAATCACAGAATGGCACGCCCATCCAAACCCCCGCATCGCGTGCAGCAAAAAGCCCATGTCGCGCCTCAGGCCGCGCTGGATGCGCTCCTTCGGCAAGCGCTCGCGCTGCATCAGCAGGGGCAACTCGACGACGCCGCCCTGGCTTACGAGCAGATCCTGCGCATCAGTCCGGAGCATCCCGATTCCCTGCATCTGTCCGGCGTGATTGCCGATCTGAAGGGGAATCCTGCCG
>JANMTA010000183.1:0-6921 GCA_031389965.1 Betaproteobacteria bacterium | reverse complement strand
CAGATGCGCGCACCGGTCCCATGGGCGTCGGCGCGGCGATTTCCTGCATGAATTGGGAGATTCTGAACATTTTTCAATTAGACACCGGAACGCAGTCTCCATGCGTTGACGGCTATCAATTGCGGAAGCCGTTCATGCCGTGCCCGAGCTAGCTCATGTCGGTTCAACGACTCCATGGCAAGATCAGAATGACGGCAAGCAACAGGCCGTGGCTAACCGCAGCGAGGATGGTGAGTTTGAGCGCAGGAGGCAGCTCGGCCGGCTGCGCCGCCCGTGACCAGAGCCGGCGTCCGGCGGCGATGCTGGCCAGCGCCGGCAGCAAAGCCAGCGACGCCAGCACCGGCAGATCGCCCAGCAGCACCATGAGCAATAGCCAGCCATAGGCGAGGACTGCAATCGCGACATAGCCCCAGCGTGCATGGTCGATACCCAAGCGTACCACCAGGGTATGTTTGCCGGCACCGGCATCGGCCCTGACGTCGGGGAACTGATTGATGTAGAGCACGTTGGCTACCAGCAGCGCGTATCCGAGACCGGCGGCAACCGGCACGATGGAAAATCCATGGCGCTGCACGAAATCGCTGCCGACGACGAGCAGCAGCCAGCCGGCAGTAATGGCGAATTCGCCGAGACCCCGGCTCTGCAACTTGAACGGCGGCGCCGAATAGGCCCAGCCAACCACCAGACCGGCGAAGCCGATCAGCAGCAAGCCCGAACCGCTGACCGCGGTCAGCCAAAGTCCGGCCGGAATCACCGCCGCCAACAGCGCATGGCCGAAGATGCCCGTGGCGCGCACGCTGAGCACACCGTTCTGGATGAAGCGGCTGCCGCCGGTAAATGGAAACTGCCGTTCGGTATTGGCGGCGTCGCAGCCCGACAGCGCATCGTAGTAGTCATTGATGACATTCGCCCCGGCATGTGCCAGCAGGGCGAAGAAGAGTGTTGCCGTGGCCAGCGCCGGGTCGATGCCGATGCCGGAATAAGCCGCCGTCGCCAGACCCAGCAGACAGCCAACGAAGGTAACGGAAAGAAAGGCCGGCCGCGTCGCTGCGAAGTAACGCAGGAATGGATTGGGCAATGCCTGCAGGGTCGGTTCCAGTGGTCTTGGCATGCAGCGTGATTCCGGTTGCGGACCGATCCGGCTCTGCTGCCTGCATGGCTCGCTGCGGCCCTGATCCTGTGGCAAAGCATGCCACGATCCGGGCTGGACCGCATCGAGTCATACAGCCGGGCCGCACTCAGCCGGTAATGCGTAACCCGGTCTTCTTCAGGATCGCGGTACTGTAGAGAATGTCGTGTCCCCGGCAGGCGTCGCCCAGAAGGACGGCGATCTCGGCCACGCGGGCCGCCACCTCGGCGCGATTTTGGCTATGCACCATGGCGAACAGGTTGTAGGGCCAATCCGGCAGGCGGCGCGGACGCCGGTAGCAGTGGGTGACGAACGGGAGGGCACCGACCTGTACGCCGAGCTCATCGATGCGGGAATCATCGACATCCCACACCGACATGCCGTTGGCCGTGTAGCCGATGGCGTAATGATTCGGCACGGCGCCGATGCGGCGAATCACGCCGCTGTCGAGCATGCGCTGCAGGCGTGCCAGGACATCGTCGGGGGCAATTCCCAGTTCGAGCGCCAGCGTATCGTAGGGACGCGAGACACGCGGCAGGCCGGCCTGGGTGGCGACAATCAGGCGCCGGTCGACTCCGTCGAGTTCGGGCTTGATTGCGGCGTCAGGCATGCAGCTTCATCTCCACGAAGTATTCGCGTTCCTTGGGGAAGGCGAATACCGGCAGGCCGGTTGCCGCTTCGATCGCCGCAATGGCTTCTGGAATGCCCTGCGGCGTCGCCGTGGCCAGCACGAACCACATGTTGAGCGCATGCTCGCGGCGGTAGTTGTGCGCCACCTCGGCAAAGGCGTTAACCTGTGCCGCCACACGTTCGAAGTCGACATCCGGCACGCGCATCGCGGCGAGGACGAAAGCGCCGCCGGCGCGCTCGATCTGAAACATCGGGCCGAAACGCGTCAGCACGCGGCGCTCAAGCATCGCGTCGAGCCGCCGCAGCAATTCAGCCTCGTCCAGGCCCAGGGTTTCGGCCACCTGGCGATAGGGTTCGCGCACCAGCGGGAAATCGCCCTGCAGGGCGTTGATCAGTTTGCGATCGATGTCGTCCAGCGCTGACGTTTCCACCAGGGCGTCACGCATTGAGAAGACCGCTCGCCTGGTATCCCGGCACCGCTGTCTCGGCGAAGTAGCGCGCGCCGCACTGCTTGAAGCGGCGCGTCGAGAACAGCGCCGTCGACGGAGCGCCGACTATCGATGCAAGGCGTTCGATCACCGGTTGCGCCTCCTCGCGCGAACGGCCATGCACCATGCAATAGAGGTTGTAGGGCCACTCCGGCAGGCTGCGCGTGCGGCGATAGCACAGCGTGACGCCGGGCTCGGCGGCGAGCCGCAGGCCGATGCGATCGACCTCGGCAGCGGGCAGGTCGAATACCACCATGGCATTGGCACGGTAGCCCAGTTCGTGGTGGCGCACCACCACGCCGAAACGCTTGATCAGGCCCTCCTCCAGCCAGCCGGTAATCCGCCCCAGGACCTCGTCCTCGCTCATGCCTGCGCGTTCGCCGAGGCGCCCAAAAGGACGCGGCACCAGTTCAAGGCCGGGCTGCAGTGCTGTGATCAGTTGTCGCTCGACGGCATCGGTCGCGCGCGCCGGTGTGCCGGAAAGGTGGGCGTGATGCTTGTGCGCTGATTTCAGGTCAAAGCCGAGGTCAATGTGATATTCCTGCTCGAGTGGCAGGGAAATCACCGCGCAGCCAGTGTCGCGCTCGATCGCCGCCAGCGCGGCAGCCAGTGTCGCCGGGTCGGCGGCGGTGGCGACGAACCAGAGGTTGTAGGTGTGCTCGCGCTGGTAGTTGTGATTCACTTCGGGCCGTGCGCTGACCAGCGCCGCGATGCGCTCGATCTCCGCGGCCGGCGCGGCGAGTGCCGCCAGCGTCGAGGCGCCGATACGACGCGGCGCCAGCACGGCGCCGACGCGGCTGATGGCGCCACGCGCCTGCAAACGCTTGAGCGCCGCCAGAATCGCCGTCTCGCCAGCGCCGACTTTTGCGGCAAGTTCAGAGAACGGCTGCGCCGTAATGGGGAAGTCGCGCTGCCAATCGTTGAGCAGGGAGAATTCGAGCGGCGTGTAGGGCGAGTCCATGGTCAGAAACCTATGCGTGCGGCGCGACTGGTGAAGAAGATCCCCGAGGGAGCATCGGCAGGAATCTCGCCCAGCCTGGCGAAGGTCCGCGTGTCGTAGATCACGACGCGATTGTCATCGCGCGCCGAGAGCCAGACGGCCTCGCCGCGCGGCGTGAATTCCATGTGCAGCACCGCCTTGCCCGGCTGCAGCGTCTGCACCACCTGGCCGCTCAAGGTGTCGATCACCTGCACCCAGCCGTTGTCGGGGAAGGCGAAATTGACCCAGACCTGGCGCCCGTCGGGACTGGCGATGACGAACACCGGCTGCCCCTTGACCGCGACGCGGCCGGTCTCCTGCCAGGTCGTCGCGTCGGCCACCAGTACTTCGTGGCGGCCGATTGCCGGCAGCCAGGCGCGACCCGCGGCGACCGACCAGCCGCGCAGGTGCGGCATTTTGAACACCGGCAGCTTTTCCTCGCCGCGGCCGTATTTTTCGAGAATCTTGCGCACGCCCTTTTCCGGCTGCCACAGGTCGAGCAGCGCAATGCCGTCCTCGCCAAACAGGCCGGCGAGGTAATGACGGCCGTCGGGCGTCACCAGCCCGTCATAGGGTTGCTGGCCGGCCGGATAGCGCTTTGTCACCGGCCGCTTCGGATCGGAGAAATCGCTGACCCAGATCTCATTGCCGTCGAACAGCGCGTAGGCAAACTTGTTGCCCGGCACGTCGGCCAGGCCCACCACCTTGGAGAACTGGCCCGGCGCATACTCGGCCGGAACCTCGGAGAGCAGTTCCAGCGTTTCCGCGTCAAACGCCTTGATCCCGCCCGGCGTGTAGTTCTGCGCGACGACGATGCGGCCGTCCTGCGAGATCGAGCCGCCGATGGCATTGCCCGACTGCATGATGCGCTTGACAATAATCGCTTCGAGCAGGTCGATCCTGGTCAGTCCGCCGTCGCGGCCGAAGACATAGGCGTAGCGCGCATCGCGCGAGTACACCACCGATGCGTGCGAGAGGTCGCCGAGGCCACCGATGCGGGCGTAGGCGGAGCGGGAGGAAGTATTGACCAGCGTGACGTGGCCGCTGGCGCGCTCGATGACCAGGCCAAGGTCGCCGGTGCCGCGCAAGGGTGTGCCGGCGCAGGCGCCGAGCAGCAATGCCAGCAAGCCGAGCAGCAGCGCTTGCAGTGCACGCCTCATTGCGGAAACCCCGTCATCAGCCTGGCCACGATCCACTGCGCTTCGTCTTCCGCGAGGAAGCGGTGCCAGGGCGGCATCGGCGTCCCCGGACGGCCGCCGATGATGGTCGCCACCAGGCTTTCGGACGGCTTGCCGGCCAGTGTCGCCGGCAACAACGCCGGCCCCAACCCGCCTTGCAGGGTCATGCCATGGCAGGAGCCGCAATCCTGGCGCACCAGGTGGATCAGTTCCTTCTGCCGTGCCGGCGAAGGCTCGGCGCACGCCGGCAGTGCCAACCCGGACAGGGTCAGCGTCATGGCCAGGAATGCGGCGCTATTCGACAAGGACCAGCCCCTTCATTTCCTCGTGCGGACCGCAGCGATAGGGATAGCTGCCCGGCTGGGGGAAGGTCCGCTGCCAGTGCTCCTGCGGAAACATGCGCTCCGATTCGAGCCCGTTCTCGGCGGCAAACAGCACCGAATGGCTGGTGCGCTTTTCGCGATTGATCCACTTCACGGTGTCACCCGTCTTGATGCGGACTTCGGCGGGCAGGAACTTGTAATCCTGGATCGTCACCTCGACCGTCTGCTGCGCCAGCGCACTGTCCCGCAAGGGGATACCGTCTCCGGCAAAGGCCGGGGACATAACGCAAACGAGCGCCAGGAATCCTGGCACTCGTTTCAGCAGAAGGCCGGCGACAGACATCTCCGGACTCGATCGGGAATTACTGCTTGGTCGCCTTCACGTCGCCGTCGGCACCGATGCCCAACTTGTAGCCGAGCGATACGTGATGGAAGCGGCCGTGCGAGTGATCGGCGTGGATCGCCACACCGAACGGCACCACCTTGCCTTCGCCCGGATTCTTGCGCGTGAAGGTCACGGTGTAGGTATCGCCGCTCTTCGTGGCTTCGGCCTTGGCGCCGGTGGTGCCGCCGGTCATCTTGCGCTCGGTGCCGACGCTGCCGTCGGAAACCTTGTTGCCCTTGCTGGCCCACTGGATCAGTTCGTAGGCACCGCCAGCGGTGTACTTGGTTTTCTTGTCGTCGGCACCGGGCATGGTGCGCGCATCCGTGTGGCAGGTCTGCCAGCAGCCGTACTGGTCGGCCTGCGGCACCTTGGCATCGGCGAACAGCAGCGTGGCCTTGACCTCGTTGTCCTTGTCGCCCTTGTCGGCGCCGCCGGACGGTGCCTTGAACGTCAAGCGAATATAGAGATTGGCCGCATCGTAGGCCGCCTGCACGCTGACCGGGAACATCATCGTCTTGGGCGCGCCAACCGGCTCCAGTTCCTTGTCGGCCAAACGCTTGAAGTTGAAATTCAGCGTGCCCTTTTCCTCGTGGCAGCCGACGCAGGTCTCACCCTTGCGCATACCCGCGGTGCCGCTGTGGTCGGACTTCTTGGTCATCCATTCGATCGGCGTGACACCGGCGTGGAAGACATTGATGTCGCGCTTGGCGACCTTGCCCCAATCCGGCGCCGCGACGGCAGCCTGGGATGCAAGAACCAGAAGGGCGCCGGCAACGGCGGTGGAAACGATGGACTTGCTCATTTGATGCTCCTTTCGAAAACTACGAATAGAGATTAACGCACGACGGGACGGAAACGATGACTCATTCGTCCTCATCTTCCTTCATGCCCTTCGGCTTCTTGTGGGCGATGCCCTTGTGGCAGTCGATGCAGGTCTTCTTTTCGGCAATGCCGATCTTGTGCATTTTGGAGCCGCGCAGCTTTTGCTTCTCGACATCCATGGCATCGAAAGTGTGGCAATTGCGGCACTCACGCGAATCGCTGGCCTTCATGCGCGCCCACTCGCTTTCGGCCATTTGCAGACGGTGTGCCTCGAATTTCTCCGGCGTATCGATGACACCGGTGATCTTGCCCCAGACTTCCTTGCTCGCCTGGATCTTGCGGATCATCTTGTGCGTCCAGTCCTTCGGCACGTGACAATCAGAACACACGGCACGCACGCCGGTGCGATTGGAATAGTGGATGGTCTTCTTGTATTCCTGATAGACGTTGTCGCGCATCTCGTGACAGCCGATGCAGAACTCCATGGTGTTGGTGGCTTCCATCCCGGTGTTGAAGCCACCCCAGAAGAAGATGCCGGAGAAAAAACCGACCACCAGCAGACTGAGCAGCGAATACTTTGCACTGGGCCGCCTCATCATCGCCAGAAACCCTGATATTTTGTTGCCTGCCATAACGCCTTCCCCTATCTAATCGGTATTTTCAGATACACCCATATGATAAAGGGGCTTGCGCCCCTTTATCCTTGCTGCGGATCAAGTGCAGATCAATAAATGTCGTGCTGCGTGTTGTAGACGTTGAACTTGCCGGTCGGAGTGATCATCTTCGGATCGGTGATCACCTTTTTCAGCGCCAGGGTCTTGTCGTCATACACCACGATCGCCGACTGATCCGTCTTGCCGCCCCACAGGGAGATCCAAACCTCGCCACCGTCCGCGCTGTACTCGGGATGCACGGCACGGCGGGTCGCCTTGGTCACCGGCAGGCCGGAATCCTTGGCCACGTTGATGATCTTCTTCGGCTTCGACA
>JANMTA010000146.1:0-2736 GCA_031389965.1 Betaproteobacteria bacterium | reverse complement strand
GGTATCGACGGCTATCACTTCGCGCGCGCCGAGCGCCAGGGCGCCCAGCACGGCGGACAGGCCGACGCCGCCGAGGCCCAACACGGCAACGGTCTGGCCGAGGCGGACCTGCGCCGAGTTGATCGCCGCACCGACGCCGGTCAGTACTGCGCAACCGAAGATGGCCGCCACCTCGGGCGCCAGATCGGGCGTGACTTTGACCAGGCTGCCACGATTGACCACCGCATAGTCGGCAAAACAGGAGACGCCCAACTGATGATTCAGCGGCGTGCCGTCAGCGCGTGAAAGATGACGATGGCCGCCCACCATGGTGCCCGCCGCATTGGCCGCGGCGCCCGGTTCGCACAAGGCAGGGCGGCCTTCGAGGCAGGGCCCGCAGTGGCCGCAGATGGGGACGAAGACCAGCGCCACGGAGTCGCCGCGTACCAGGTCGAGCACGCCGGGGCCGGTTTCCTCGACGATGCCGGCAGCTTCATGGCCGAGCGCCATGGGCATCGGCCGCGGGCGGTCGCCGTTGACCACAGACAGATCGGAATGGCACAGACCGGCGGCGGTAATCCGGACCAGCACCTCGTTGGGGCCGGGGCCGGCGAGGTTCACGGTCTCGATCACGATCGGCCGGGTTTGCGCGTAGGGGCGCGGGGTTTCCATCTGGCTCAGGACGGCGGCGCGGATTTGCATGAGGTTTTCTGCCTTGCTCGGGTTAATCGGCAGCAGTGTAGCGGATTAGATTTGGCCGCATGTCCGCTTTCCGCCAATCGCTTGCCGCACTGCTCGCCAGCTCGACCGTGGTACTCGGTGCCTGCGGTGTCCTGCCCTACGGCTTGCAATCGCCGGCACCCGTCGCATCGAGATCTCCCGCAGGACCAAACGGCGCCGGCCCTGAAGGTACAGCGCCGGGCGGCGCGCCGACCGCCCACGACAAGGCCACCGACGTCGCTCTGTTTGCGCTGGGCTTGCTCGAAACCGACTATCGCTTCGGCGGCAAGAATCCGGAGGCCGGGCTGGATTGCAGCGGCATGGTCACTTACGTTTTCGAGAAATCCGTCGACCTGCGGTTGGCCGGCTCGGCGGCCGACCTGGCCCGCAAAGGCAAACCGGTGGCGACGGCGCAACTGCGTCCCGGTGACCTGGTCTTCTTCAACACGCGCAACAGACCCCATTCCCACGTCGGTATCTACATCGGCGACGACCGCTTCGTGCACGCCCCCAACAGCCGCGGCAAGGTCCGTACCGAAAGCCTGAAGCAGGGCTGGTTCGCTGCGCGCTTCGAAGAAGGTCGCACCTATTTCGATTGACGGCCTGCCCGCAAAGCGGCGTTCTTGCCGTGCAAAGCATGGGGTTTCAAAATCAGGCTGGAGCAATCCCGCCGGGTTTTATTGCCTAAGCGGGCTGAATGCCGGCGGGCAGTCTCTGTCAGAACAAGATCAGTTATCGGGCTTGCAACCCTCCGCGCAGCAGCGTCCCGGCTGACGGTTGATGGCGATGCGCCGCCGCGCGTCGGCCAGCATGCCGCGGTCGAGCAGGTTCTCGACCAGCTCGACGCGCTCCGCAATCGGGTAGCGGCGGAAGATCTCCTTCTTCATCGCCGCCGGCGAGCCGCCGCCGTGCAGGCTGATCACCGAGTACCAGCCGCTCTGGTAGGAGGCCGTCAGATCCTCGATGAAGCGCGCCACGGCGATGCGCTTTTCGTAGGGAATGTCCGAGCGCCCGCTCAGCACTTCGGAAATGCGCCCCGCCGTGGCCGGGTTGTGGTCCTCGTCCGGCCCCGGCAGCGTGACGATGAGGCCGCCCGAAACTTCATGCGCGAGGCGCTGCATGTCGTAGATCTGCGTCGCCAGCAGCAGCTTGCCGATATTGGAGAACACGGCGTCGGGCATCATGATGCCCTCGGCCTCGCGCGTCGGGTACACGGACGCGGCGACGCCGCAGGCATAGAAGCCCTCGACGATCTTGATCAGGTCGGTCATCGCCTCGCGCAGACCGTGCGCCCGCTCCGTGTCGAGGCCGTTGGCTTCGGTCATCAAGGTGCCGGCGCCGATCAGCAGGTCGCCATAGCCGGCGCGGGCGGCGATGCAGGTATGGCGGTGATGCGTGGCGTAGGCATAGGTCAATGTCGCGCTGTGGCGCCACTCGCCGGCGAGGAAAACCCGCTCCCAGGGCACGAAGACGCGGTCGAACAGGCAGACCGCGGTGCTCTGGCCGAAGCGGTTGGAGAACAGCGCCGCCGCCTCGCCCGGGCGCCCCGCCGGGCGCGCTACCAGGGTCAGCCCGGCGACGTCGATTGGCACCGCGCAGCACACGGCGAACTCGCCATCGGCCTCGGTCATGGCGCGGCCGGGCATCACCAGCAGCTCATGCATGTAGGGCCCGCCGGTGACGATGGCCTTGGTGCCGGAGATCACGATGCCGTCGGCGCGACGCTCGACGATGTGCACGTAGGTATCGGGATTGGCCTGCGCGTGCGGCCGCTTCGAGCGGTCGCCCTTGGCGTCGGTCATGGCGATGCCGATCGCCAGGTCGGCGCTGCAGATGCGTTCGTGATAGGCCCGCGCCCGCGCCAGATATTCGCTGCCGTGTTCGGCGTCGATCTCGGCCGCGGCCTGCAGGATGCCGGCCATCGCGTCGCCGGCCAGGTAGCGCTGGGCGCAACCGGTGTAGCGGCAGATCAGGCGGACGGCTTCGAGCTTCTGCAGCAGTTCGTCGGAGCTTTGCGGCACATGCAGCATGCGGTTG
>JANMTA010000120.1:0-2004 GCA_031389965.1 Betaproteobacteria bacterium | reverse complement strand
CGTCACGCTGGAAATCAACGCCCGCATCAACGACGACCCGGCGTTCAAGACCGCCTTGTACAACGGCACCGTGTCGGCCAAACCGAACAGCTACGAAGGCAAGGAATACGCGGTCAGGAAGTGCGAGAACAATTATGCGGTCGGCGATTCGGTGGGCATGTGCCGTTTCAACACCAAGCTGTTCAACTCGCCGACCCTGCCCGATCTCAACGACTTCGCCACCCAGCTCACCTCGCTCACCGGCGAGACCTTTGTCGAGAGCGAACTTGACGAAATCGGCCGCAATGTTACGGGCATCGAGCGCATGCTGAACTTCCGTTTCGGCCTGCGTGCCAAGGACGACACTTTGCCGAAGCGCTGGTTCGAGGAGGCCCTGACCGAGGGTCCGTTTGCCGGCGAGAAGATCGAGCGCAAGGAGTTCGACGGGATGAAAGCGCGCTTCTACGCGCTGACCGGCCTCAACGCAGAAGGTACGCCGGCGATGGAGTGGCACGAAAAACTCTCGCGCCTGACTACCGGCTTTGCGGTGCGCATCGATTTGCCCAAGCCCTTGCCGGGCGCCCCGGAACAGGCTGTCGTTATCGACGAGCAGGTCAGCGACGTAGCCGCGCTGCGCCGCGCCCTGCTGCGCAAACTGCCGGAAGCGGCAGCGGACCTCAACGACAGCACGTGGAACATCGCGGTCAATGGCGACATGGTTCTGTCGGGTGAAGGCACATCGCGCATCTCCAGCGGAGATCGCGTCACGCTGGTTCCCATTATCGCCGGCGGCTGATTGCCCGTCCCCAAAATGCCTTACCCGAAATAGGTAAACCGCACATGAGCTACTTCGACGAAGCCACCGAAACCCTGCCGCGCCAGCAACTCGCGGCGCTGCAATTGAGCAAGCTGCAGGCGATGATGGCCGAGCTGTGGGGCCGCAACAAGTTCTACACCGCCAAGTGGAAAGCCGCCGGCGTGTCGCCAGCGGACATCAAGTCGCTCGACGATCTCGGCAAACTGCCTTTCACCAAGAAGGGCGAGTTGATGGACGACCAGGCGGCGAATGCCCCCTTCGGCAGCAACCTGACCTATCCGCTGGAAGCCTACGTGCGCATGCACCAGACCTCCGGCACCACCGGCGTGCCGCTCAAGGTGATGGACACCCACGAGTCCTGGGACTGGTGGGGCCGCTGCTGGGGCCACGTGCTGGTTGGTGCCGGCGTCACGGCCACCGACCGTCTGTTCATGGCCTTCGCCTTCGGCCCTTTCATCGGCTTCTGGGCCGCCGTCGAAGGCGCGCGCAAGATCGGTGCGGTGATGATTCCGGGGGGCGGGCGCGACTCGCAGCAGCGTCTCGAGCTGATGCGCGAAACCGGCACCACGGTGCTGTGCTGCACGCCGACCTATGCCCTGCGCCTGGCCGAGGTAGCCCACGAAATCGGCTTCGACCTCGGCACGATTCCGATGAAGGCCACGGTGCATGCCGGCGAACCGGGCGCCAACATACCGGCGACCAAGCAGCGCATCGAAAACCTGTGGGCCGCCAAGTGCTTCGATCATGCCGGCGCCTCGGAAGTCGGCGCGCATTCCTTCGAATGCCATGTCCAGCCCGGCGGCACGCACCTGATCGAGAGCGAATACATCGCCGAGGTGATCAACCCGCTGAGCGGCGAGGCCGTGGCGCCGGGAGAGCGCGGCGAACTGGTGATCACCAACCTCGGGCGCTGGGGCTTCCCGGTGATCCGCTATCGCACCGGCGACCTGGTGCGGGTCAATCTGGAGCGCTGCGACTGCGGCCGCACCTCGCTGCGTTTCGAGGGCGGCATCCTCGGCCGCGCCGACGACATGGTCACGGTGCGCGGCGTCAATGTCTTCCCGGCCGGCGTGGAGAACATCATCCGCAAGTTTGCCGAAGTGGACGAGTTCCGCATCACCGTCAATAAAGTCAAGCAGATGGACGAAATGGACATCGAGGTCGAACTCTGCGAGGGCGCCGATCCCGAGGTGGTGCATGAGATCGCC
>JANMTA010000102.1:0-5515 GCA_031389965.1 Betaproteobacteria bacterium | reverse complement strand
GGAAAACGCGTCGATAGCCAGCCCGACAGCAGGTAGATCGTCAGCGGAAAGCCGTACATTTCGGTAAACAACGCGACCAGGAACGCCGAGAACGCGCCGAACGAACGCCAGTCGCGCGACGATTGCGGCTTGGCAAAGCTGAAGGCGAAGATGATGAACACCAGTGAGTTGATGATCACCAGCGACCAAAGGCCGTAGGCGGACGCGGAGCCGTGATCCATTATTTCTTCTCCCTGGCTGATTCGTTCGATGCGTCACTCGGCCCGTGACCCCCATGACCATGGCCGCCATGCATAAACAGGTGCATCAGTGGACAGGCAAGCAACAGAAGCCATATTCCATAGGATGAAAACCACCCCGACAGGTGAGCCCTGTGCTCGGTAATGTGGAAAAACGCCGCGATGCTCAAGAAGACGATCAAGGCAATGTTGGCCTTTGACCTGCTCCCGGCATCGTTGTGCGACTCATGCTTGTGCTCCATGGCGACTCCTCGAAGTTATGGACTGTACGGAGCGGACGTCATCTGAATCGAATGGCATGCGCCTTGTCGCTCTGGTCATACGAGAATATCCGGCACTCTCAGTCTGCGTCACTTCACTTGTCGCCAACATGACCGCTTGATTACATTGTCGTCAGCGAGAAAAAGCGGCGGCCAACAGATCGGTTTTGTTCCCGATCAAACGCAGGATCAAAGTGCACAGTATTAGCAACAGTCTCTTGTAGAAGCAAACGCCTTCAAGGTCCGTGCGTTATCGTACAGAACGCTATTTTTGCCTGTTGTCGCCCTAGGTTCGCAACCTGGAGCGACTAAGAATTCCGAGGCCGCCTTCGTTTTTAAGCATCGGGTAATCATCACAAGTGCAGCGAATACGTTGGCTCTCGATGCCGCCGGACTAGCGGCGACTTCGTCCCATTTCGCGTCCACCGCCGGTCGCCGTCCCGTCAGCGCCGACTTTTGCTTCGCGGCTTCCCCGGAGTTGACGAAGTAGATCTGCACCCACCACCCCGGTTTCGGCGGAGATAGATACCGGCCAGGCGATGAAGCCGACGGCTATGGCGACCGACAGGTTGTTGTTCAGCACCCTCATCAGCCCGCCATTACGACAGTCATTCTCCAGTGCTGGCGGCCAACTGGCGATGCGCCTGTTCCAAAGCACGAGCGTCTATGGCCGAATTGACAAACTGCTCTCGCAACTTACGGCAGTGCGAAATCATTGCCGACGGATCGCGTTTCGAACGACCGGAATAGGAGGGGGCCGCCTCGCTGGAATAGGAGAGCGCCGCCCTTTCATGCCAGGCCGCTTCGGCGTCATAGCTGGCTGCTTTCTGTGCAAAATGGTCGGCGATCCGCTGGTGGTCGGCCGCTGTCGTGGCATTGGCGATGCTCGCCGGAATTTCGCTTGCCGGCGGTACGGCGGTGCACGCCACGAGCGTTATCAGGGCAAGGCTGGCGAGAAGGATAGTTTTCAGTTTCATGGCCATTTCTCCAAAGAGTTTAGAGACGGGGAATCATGGTGGTCCGAATACACTGGACGAAGCACAGTCTGCGCGCCGGTAGCCGTCGACAATATGACTTGTAAATTACATTTCTGTAAGGCCCTGCTTCTTGCCATTCGCCGCGATTGAGCCGGCAATTGCCGGGCGAACAGCCGCGCTGTTCAGCGCGGAGATGGCTGCCAGATTACAAAGCGGTCACACAGATGTCAGGTTGATGGCTGAGGTTTATCGGTGCTTGGCAAACGCAACGTGTTGCCGACCACGACAAGCTTCATGGCTGGTGCTGCTGATATGAGACACCCCAGATACCGACGTCAGACGTGGCGGCTCGATTAAGTGCCGCCACAAGGACATAACGACAGGAGTCCGACGAATCAATGCCCCGGTTTGAGCGTGCCGTGCACGGCAAACGTTTGCCAGATGGCGTTGTTCTTCATCATCAGCTTAGTGCCATCCTTGGCCTCCATGACCTTGCCGTCCCGCATTTTCACGCGGTTGCCGGCGGCGTCCATATGCACCATGGTGCCCTGCTTTTCGATGATGATTTTGCCGCCGTCTTTCAGTTCAATGGTCTGCGGTTCGGCAGCAAATACCGCACTTGCGAACGCAAGCAAAAGGATCGGAAGGGTTAATTTGCGCATGATGCTATTCCTTTCAAGAGTGGTTCGGATACGATTGACTCGGCGGCAGTGCCGACGTCCGTGGAGAACTAATCCGGAACATCGCCGAGGCCCGCAAATGGGGCCTCGCGATGGTTAGGTCTTGGCGTCCCGGGGATGAAAGTGCTTGCTGTTGTCTTTGGCGGGATTGGGCTTGTCCGCCTTGGCTTCCGGTTCGTTCTGCGGCACACCGGTCTTTACCTCGACGTGGGAATGGGGCTTCATCTTCTTGTCTGCTTGCACGCCGGCAACTGGAGCCTTGGCTTCTACGGCCTTGTCCGTATCCGAAGCGGCTTGTGCGCCCATAGACAGGGCGGCGATGGCGGCAAACAGGCCCGCCGAGAGGATGGAATTCAGTTTCATGGCAATTTCTCCAAAGGGTTTCGAGTGAGGGAATCTTGGTTGTCCGAAGACACTTGACGAAAAACAGTCTGCGCGCTGGCTACCGTCGACAACATGACTCGCTGATTACATTCCTGTCAGGATTGTCCCAGGACATTCGCTACGCTCGAAGGTCGGTATCGGATGGGCGATCGGATCACGTAATGTACGATGCTGGCACGCGCCTCCCCGGCGGGTGTTCCACGTCGGCTTAGGGACACCGCGCTGTTCGTCGCGGAACCAGGCAGCGGCTGCCATTGTGAGGGTCACGATTTCTTCTGGTTGCAAATAGCCAAATTCCAAGTCCAGCCAGGGATGCGTAATTGAGAGCCGCAAACCATGTTGTGTTCCAAGGCAGGCCATCGAATCCCCAACTGGTCAATGGATAGAAGACCGGAGATGGATAGAAGTCCGCAGAGTGCGTGAAAGCATCAATGATGATGTGTGACCACCAACCGAGAAGAGGGAGCCAAAACTGGTGACGGACCACGTAAAGCAGTCCGGAAATGACCATGGCCACCAACGCGCTGTGAAGCCAGCAATGTAACTGTTGCGACCACTGTGCAACCCAGGCTGGAAACACGGGCTCCCTGCCTGGCAAGGCAACAACATAGGCCCACCAGTCACCGGGCGCCCCGCTAGACAACGCCCACGCCAAGACTGGCAAATTGTGGAGGACATCGGGCAACACGGCCAATGCCAGCGCCCAACGGACTGAAGCCCGATCTACTCCATGACGACGATCCAGAATGGCGAAGCCTGACCTTGCCCAAAGTGCATGCGCGAGGATGTCCATGAACGTGCTGTTGCGATCTGTTAAATCGTTCTGCAGAAGGGCGCCGCGCCAATCACAATCGGATTTGAAGATTGGAACCCAAACAGCGGGCGCTCTGGTCACGAAATTCCCTATGCGGTCACGCCACTCCCGAGAATCTGCTTTAGATCGGCTTCAGCATCAAGCCAGTCGGACATCTCGTTGCCAGGCGCAAAACCGCGCTGTTCGGCGCGAAAATAGGCAGCTACGGCGATCAATTGTTCGCGGGGGATCGCATCATCGATCGGCTCCATGTCCAGATCAACTGGTTCACGCGGCTGTCGCGCCGTTCCACCATCCTTGGGCTTGCTCACTGTCTCGCTCTTGGTTTTCATCGCCTTCTCCTGGTTGACACAAACCTGGTCGGTAATGCTGTCTGGCAGCGCAAACAGCATCTGCCCTCGAAATTGAACGATGCAGAATTCACGCACCGATCCCCTTCAACAACGGGCATCGATCCAGTGACCGTTCCGAACATTTCCCCGGCGCCGCATCGAGCCGGCGGCAATTGACGCACAACAGGGCACGTGCATTCGCCATGGCATGACCTAAAAGGTCGTCACCGGATTCAAGGAGATCTTCGACGAACCTCTCCGTAATATTGAGGTTCTCACGCCGACGATCATGCGCGGAAAGGTGTTGCAACCATTCCCGGCATACTTGCAAGACCGCTTCCAGCAGATGTTGGCTACCGCTGGGAGTGCGATCAGTTGCTGAAAGCCGGTCGGAGTCTGGGGAATTCAATGCGTCATTGGGGCACATGACATGCATTCGAGTCTGGACTAAGGACATATTTTCTTTTCCGGTCGGCGCAAGCTAAGGACAAGCATTTCCCGGCCGCGCACCTGCCTCCGAATCAATTTAAGCTCGACTGCAAACAGGCGTCCGGCCGTGTCTGTCGCCTCGAATCTCTGCCACTCGCTGTCCGCGCTGAGGTAAATGCATATCCTGCTCGGATTCAGCCTGACGACGCGTTATGGAGCTTCTCCCAAACATGCCATTCCAGTCTTGTCGGTTCGGCTTCATGCCGTCTCCAAGCGCAAAGTCTAGTCCTGCGACCCTGACGGGAAGATGGCTACTGGATTACCAAACTGTCACCAAAATGTCAGGACAGGTACACCCAGAGCGCCACGGAGCATGGCGAATCTCAGGGTATGAAGGATTGCGCGCTTCAGTACCGACAACCTAGGGATGCCGCTCAGGTCGTCCCTGTCACAGCTTGACGCGATTTAGTCGTAGTGCATTGGTGACCACGGACACCGAGCTCAATGCCATCGCGGCGCCGGCGAAGATCGGGGACAACAGCAGGCCGAACGCTGGGTAGAGCACCCCGGCGGCAACCGGAATGCCGAGCGCGTTGTAGCCAAAGGCGAACACCAGGTTCTGACGGATATTGCGCATCGTGGCGCGCGACAGCACGGCGGCGCGCGCAATGCCGCGCAGATCGCCCTTGACCAGCGTCACACCGGCGCTTTCCATCGCCACATCGGTACCGGTGCCCATGGCGATGCCGACGTCCGCCTGCGCCAGTGCAGGCGCATCGTTGATGCCATCGCCGGCCATCGCGACCTTGCGTCCCTCGGCCTGCAGCCGCTTCACGTGACCTGCCTTGTCCTCCGGCAGCACTTCGGCAAGTGCTTCGTCGATGCCGAGTTGTCTGGCGACGGCTTCGGCGGTGCTGCGCGAATCGCCGGTGAGCATCACGATGCGTACCCCCGCGCTCTTGAGCGTCGCAATAGCTTCCCGGGTGCTCTCCTTGATCGGATCAGCGACGGCGGCAATTCCTCCCGCTGCACCATCAATGGCGAAAAACACCACCGTTTTGGCTTCCGCGCGCCAGGCTTCCGCCCGTGCCTCCCACTGCTGCGTATCGACACCGCGTTGCTTGAGAAAGCCCGAACTGCCGACCAGCACGCGCTTGCCGGCGATATCGGCTTGCACGCCAAGACCATTGATCGCATCGAATGCCTCGGCTTGCAGTGGCGCAAGGCCGCGCGCCTTGGCGCCCGCGACGATCGCAAGCCCTATCGGATGCTCCGAAAGCTGTTCCACTCCGGCGACGAGCGCAAGCGCTTCATCTTCTGGAATGCCCTCGACGACAAAATCGGTCAGCGCGGGATGACCGAGCGTCAAGGTGCCGGTCTTGTCCACCACCAGGGTGTCG
>JANMTA010000091.1:0-6898 GCA_031389965.1 Betaproteobacteria bacterium | reverse complement strand
CCACCCCTTCCCATCCCGAACAGGACCGTGAAACGAGACCGCGCCGATGATATTGCACTTCACCGTGTGAGAAAGTAGGTCAACGCCAGACTTCCCCATAAAACCCTCCTCCGGATTGCCGGAGGAGGGTTTTTGCTTTTGGGGGCCGCTGTGACATGGCCTGCTCCTCCCCTGCAAACCGGGAACCGGGGTTCGGACGCCTCGATGCTGCAAGGGCCTGCTAAAATGCCACTATGAAAACAAGCTTTCTGGAATTCGAACAGCCGATCGCTGAACTTGAAGCGAAGATCGAGCAGTTGCGTTTTGTGCAAGATGATTCGGCCGTCGATATATCGGAGGAAATCTCCCGTCTCGACGCGAAAAATCAGAGTCTGACCAAGGAGATTTACGCCAAACTCACTCCCTGGCAATGCGCCCTGGTCGCGCGGCATCCGCAGCGGCCATATACCCTGGATTACCTGGACCTAGTGTTCACCGACTTCGAGGAACTTCACGGCGACCGCAATTACGCGGATGACCACGCGATAGTGGGCGGATTGGCGCGATTCAACGGCCAGTCCTGCATGGTGATTGGCCATCAGAAGGGACGCGACACCAAGGAGAAAATCCATCGCAATTTCGGCATGCCCCGTCCCGAAGGCTATAGAAAAGCGCTGCGACTGATGCGATTGGCGGAGAAGTTTGGCCTTCCGGTCTTTACCTTTGTCGATACACCCGGCGCATATCCGGGGATAGATGCCGAAGAGCGTGGGCAGTCCGAGGCGATTGGTCGCAACCTGGCTGTCATGACCGAATTGCAGGTGCCGCTGATTGCTACCATCATTGGCGAGGGAGGATCGGGCGGAGCCTTGGCGATTGCAGTGGCCGATGTCGTTGCGATGCTTCAGTACTCGACCTATTCCGTCATTTCACCGGAAGGTTGTGCCTCCATCCTGTGGAAAAGCGCGGAGCGGGCGGGCGATGCGGCCGAGACGATGGGGATCACGGCGCCACGACTGAAGTCGCTGGGCTTGATCGATCGCATCATCAATGAACCGGTAGGAGGCGCTCACCGTGATCACCGTGCCATGGCACAAAGTGTCAAGAAGGCCCTGCAGGAAGCAGTCAAGCAACTTGCCGGCTTGTCATCCAGCGAGCTCATCGAGCGACGCTTCGAGCGTCTGATGAGCTATGGTCGGTTCAAGGAACAAGTCATTCACTGAGCCCGTCTTGCAGGCTGTTACCGACTGCCTTTTTCGGTACGCTAGACAGAGGCAGTCTGTCGTGGTCGGCTTTTCCGGTGGGCTCGATTCCACGGTGCTGCTATACGCGGCCAGCTGCTTGGCGAGAGACGCGGTCCTCGATCTTTCAGCGCTCCATGTTCATCATGGGCTGAGCGCCAATGCTGACGCTTGGGCCGACTCTTGTACGTATGTTTGCCAAGAGATGGGTATTCCGCTGACGATACTCCGCGTTGACGTTCCACTAAGTACAGGTGAAGGTGTCGAAGCGGCGGCGCGAAGCGTGCGTCACAAGGCGCTGGCCGACCATCCCGCTGACTGGATTCTTCTTGCACACCACGCTGACGATCAGGCGGAAACCGTTCTGCATAACTTGCTGCGTGGCGCGGGAGTGCGCGGAGCCGCCGCGATGCCGGAATCACGTGGTCGGGTATTACGTCCGCTGTTAGGTCTGGGACGCGACGCGCTGCTCGCGTACGCGCAATCTCACGGGTTGGTGTGGATCGAGGACGAGAGCAATGCCAATCACCGATACACGCGAAACTTCTTGCGGCACGAGATTCTTCCGCATATCGCGTCCCGTTTCCCCAGAGCGGGTGGCCAGCTTGCCGCGGCGGCGGCTCGCTTCCGCGAGGCGGACTCATTGCTTGAATATCTCGCGTCTCTGGATCTGGGGGACAACCCGCCCGAGTTTCCTCTGCCACTGGAGTTGTTCCGGGAGTTGCCTGATACGCGCGCCAGAAACCTGTTGCGAGCCATGCTGGCCTGGCATCACGTTCAGGCGCCCGACGAACGCCGGCTGAAGGAGTTCGTGCGTCAGCTGCGGACTGCTGGCGGCGACAAGCACCCACGCATTGATCTTGCGCGGTATGCCCTATGGTGCGAGGCAGGCAGGCTTTACTTCGATGAAGTGGATTAGCCAGGGTCTGGTCTGTTTCCAAGAACACAGAATAGTTGCGATAATTCGATCACGGGGCACAGAGCGCTATACTGCACATGGAGCACACGAGGCCAACGGTATTGCGATGCCCAAACTTGGATGGCGCCGCATTTTTTCGAGGAGGAGAAGAAGATGATGATTTCGAGACTTGTACAGACATTGCTGATCACGATTGCCACCCTGGGAGGGTCTCAGGTTCTGGCGCAGGAGTACCCGACAAAGACGATCACCATGATCGTACCGTTCGCGGCCGGCGGGCCGACCGACACGGTGGCGCGGCTGATCGCCCAATCGATGGGCAAGGAACTTGCGCAGCAGATTATCGTCGAGAACGTTGGCGGTGCGGGCGGCACGCTCGGTGCCGGACGGGTGGCGCGCTCCGCTGCGGACGGCTATACGGTCTTCTTGCACCACATCGGCCAATCTACGGCGCCGGCGCTCTACAAGAAGCTGCCCTACAACGCCATCGATGATTTCGAGCCGATCGGTCTGGTCACGGATGTGCCGATGACCCTGGTGGCGCGCAAGGACTTCCCGCCCAAGGACATCAAGGAACTGCTGACCTATGTCAAGGCCAACAAGGACAAGGTGACCTATGCCAACGCGGGACTCGGCGCCGCCTCACATCTGTGCGGCATGTTGTTCATGACGGCGATCGAGACCGACCTGACCACGGTGCCCTACAAGGGAACCGGCCCGGCGATGAACGACCTGCTCGGCGGTCAAGTTGATCTCATGTGCGATCAGACCACCAATACGACCAGCCAGATCAAGGGGGGCAAGATCAAGGCCTACGGCGTGACGACCAAGACCCGGGTTGCTTCACTGAAGGAACTGCCGACCCTGCACGAGTCTGGTCTGGCCAACTTCGAGGTGGTGGTGTGGCATGGTTTGTACGCGCCAAAGGCAACACCCAAGCCGATCATCGACAAGTTGACCAAGGCCTTGCAAGTGGCGCTCAAGGACGCGTCGGTGATCCAGCGTTTCGCCGATCTGGGTACCGAGCCGGTGGCAGAGAACCGCGCCACCCCGCAGGCGTTGCGCGCCCTTCTCAAATCCGAGATCGACAAGTGGGGGCCGATCATCAAGAAGGCTGGCGTATACGCCGATTGAATGGTCCCGGCGCGGCCGGTTGCCCTGAGGGTGGCCGGCCGCTGGCCGGCGCAAGGCAGGATCGCTGACGGGAGGGGCACAAATGACAGCATTGATTCGAAATCCAAAGGACTTTTGGACCGGCGCCATTTTTCTCCTTGTCGGGTCGGGCGCCGTCATCATCGGCCAGGACTATGCCATGGGCTCGGCGGTCAAGATGGGGCCGGCCTATTTTCCCACCGTGCTTGGTGGGTTGCTTGCCCTGATTGGTCTGATCGCGATCATCCGGTCTCTATTGACTTCTGGCACGGCGATCGGGGCATTCGTCTGGCGCGAAGTCGTCCTGGTGCTGGCCGCCATCCTGCTGTTCGGCGTGCTGGTGCGTGGCGCCGGCCTGGTGACCGCCGTTGTTGTTCTGGTGCTCATGAGCGCCTATGCCAGCATCAAATTTCGCTGGACTCACGCGCTCTTGCTGGCCGCCGGGCTGGCGGTATTTACCGTGCTGGTATTCGTCAAGGCACTTGGCCTGCCGATCTCCCTGTTCGGGCCCTGGTTCGGCTTTTAGGAGAAGCGGCATGGAACTGTTCGCCAATCTTTCGCTCGGTTTCGATGCGGCACTAACCCTCACCAATCTGCTCTACTGCCTGGGCGGCGTTTTTCTCGGCACGCTGATCGGTGTGCTGCCGGGTCTGGGGCCGGTGGCGACCATCGCCATGCTGCTCCCCGCAACCTTCGGCTTGCCGCCACTTTCGGCGCTGATCATGCTGTCCGGCATCTACTACGGCGCCCAGTATGGCGGCTCGACCACGGCGATCCTGGTGAATCTGCCGGGGGAATCCTCCTCGGTGGTGACGGCCATCGACGGCTATCAAATGGCTCGTCAGGGACGCGCCGGCGCCGCGCTGGCCACAGCGGCGATCGGTTCGTTCTTTGCAGGCACGGTAGCCACTTTCCTGCTCGCGCTGTTCGCGCCGCCACTGGCCGACCTGGCGCTCAAGTTCGGTCCCGCCGAATACTTTTCGCTGATGGTGCTGGGCCTCGTCGCCTCCGTGGTATTGGCCCACGGTTCCCTGCTGAATGCGATCGGGATGATCATTCTCGGCCTGCTGCTGGGACTGGTCGGCACCGATGTCAATTCGGGCGCCGCCCGCTACACCTTCGATATGCCGCAACTGGCCGACGGCATCGGCTTTGTCGTGGTCGCCATGGGCATGTTCGGCATCGGTGAGATCGTGCGCAATCTCGAGCACGAGGAATCCCGTACTCTGCTGGTAAAGCAGGTTTCCGGGCTCATGCTGACCAAGGAGGATTTCAAGCGCATCATCGCTCCCGTTCTCCGGGGCACCTTCCTGGGATCGGCCCTGGGCATACTTCCGGGCGGTGGCGCCATGCTCGCCTCGTTCGCTGCCTATTCGATTGAGAAGAAGGTGTCGAAGAATTCCGCGCAGTTCGGCAAGGGCGCTATCGAGGGTGTGGCAGCTCCGGAGTCCGCCAACAACGCCGGGGCCCAGACTTCCTTCATACCCATGCTGACGCTGGGCATCCCTTCCAACCCGGTGATGGCGCTGATGATCGGCGCCATGATCATCCAGGGAATCCAACCCGGACCGGCGGTGATGACGGAGCAACCGCAATTGTTCTGGGGCATTATCGCCTCCATGTGGATCGGGAATTTTTTCCTGATCGTACTCAACCTGCCGATGATCGGTCTGTGGGTGCGCATGATCACCGCACCCTATCATCTGCTGTATCCGGCCATCTTGGTGTTCTGCGCCATCGGCGTTTTCAGTCTCAACAATGCGGAATTCGATGTTTATCTCATGGCGCTGTTCGGACTCCTCGGCTACATTTTTATCAAGCTGGAATGCGAGCCGGCACCGATGCTGCTAGGATTCATCATCGGCCCGATGATGGAGGAGTACCTGCGTCGGGCGATGCTGCTCTCACGGGGCGACCCGACCGTGTTTCTGACTCGTCCGATCAGCGCGGTGATGCTGGTCTTGGCGCTGCTGGCCATGATAGCGGTGCTACTACCAGCCATCCGTAGTAGGCGAGAGGACGCCTTCCACGAAGAAGACTGAGGCCGATTTCCGCGTCGATTTCCCCCAAGTCGCGGCCCGGACCGGACTTGTTGTTGGTCGGGGGGTACGCCTTATCGTGCCGATGCCGTTTGTTGCCATGAGATTCTTCCGCTATGCCCTTCGGATGCATTCCGACTTTTCCAGCCTGCATGCCACGAGCGATTACCATCGCTGCAGTCTGCGTTTCCGTCAATCCAGGCGACGCAAGCCCGCCTCCAGCCAAGAAACTGGGCTAAAATGCCAAGCTGGCTAATTGGCTGAAAAAACTCGTAATTCAACCTGTTCTGGAGAAAGTAATGGCTGCAAATGTGACAACTGAGCGCACCCTGTCGATCATCAAACCCGACGCGGTTGCGAAGAACGTGATCGGCAAGATTTATTCCCGTTTCGAGACCAATGGTCTCAAGATCGTGGCCTCGCGCATGATTCACCTCTCGCGCCAGGAAGCCGAAGGTTTCTATGCGGTGCACAAGGAGCGTCCCTTCTTCAAGGATCTGGTCGAATTCATGATTTCCGGTCCGGTCATGGTCCAGGTGCTGCAGGGCGAAGGTGCCGTCGCCAAGAACCGCGACCTGATGGGTGCCACCGATCCGAAAAAAGCCGCGGCCGGCACCATTCGCGCCGATTTCGCCGACAGCATCGATGCCAATGCCGTGCATGGCTCGGACGCTGCGGAAACCGCCGCCGTCGAGATCGCCTATTTCTTCCCCGCGCTGAACGTCTATTCGCGCTAATCGACGATGCCCGTCAACCTCCTCGATTTCGATGCAGAAGGCCTGACAGCCTGGTTTGCGCAACAGGGTGAAAAGCCCTTCCGCGCACGCCAGGTTCTGCGCTGGATGCATCATTTCGGGGAGAGCGACTTCAATGCGATGACGGATATCGCCAAGTCGCTGCGCGAGAAACTTCTTGCCACGGCCACCGTCTCGCCAGCGCCGACTATCAGCGACAAACTGTCCGACGACGGTACGCGCAAGTTCCTGTTCGACGTCGGCAACCGCAATGCGGTGGAAACAGTTTTCATTCCCGAAGACGATCGCGGCACGCTGTGCGTTTCCTCGCAGGCCGGCTGCGCGCTCGAATGCGCGTTTTGTTCGACCGGACGCCAGGGCTTCAACCGCAACCTGAGCACGGCCGAAATCGTCGGCCAGCTCTGGCAAGCAAACCGCGCGCTGAAGCAGGACCTGGAACCCGGCAAGAGTGCCGAACGAATCATCAGCAATGTCGTGCTGATGGGCATGGGCGAACCGCTGGCAAACTTCGACAATCTCGTACCGGCGCTGCGCCTGATGCTGGACGACAACGCCTACGGCCTGTCGCGGCGGCGCGTTACGGTATCGACTTCAGGCATCGTGCCGGCCATGGACCGGCTGGCCGCGGCCTGTCCGGTAGCCCTCGCGGTATCGCTGCATGCCCCTACCGACGGCCTGCGCGACAAGCTGGTGCCGATCAATCGCAAATATCCGCTGGCCGAACTGATGGCCGCCTGCCAGCGCTATCTGGTCCATGCGCCGCGCGATTTCATCACTTTCGAGTACGTAATGCTTGACGGGGTCAATGACAGC
>JANMTA010000074.1:0-18005 GCA_031389965.1 Betaproteobacteria bacterium | reverse complement strand
ACCAGCTGGCGGTGAGGATGAACGACAACCTGGTGATCAATCGCGACTTCAATTTCGTCAAGGAAGCGAAAGTCACGCTGAAGCCGGCGCAAATTCTGGTGATCGACTTCAATCCTGACAAGGGCGGGCTGTTCTTCCAGTAGATGCAAAAACAAATGCGAATTGAACTCCCCCACCCCCCAACCCCCGCCCGGGCGGGGGCGACTGTTAGCTCGCTGCGCTCGACAGTGACGGGGTACTTCGTTCATCGCAACGAGTGTATTCCACCTTAATCTCCATCCCCCTGCGCGGACACCGACCATGCTGACCCTCCTGCAAAAAATCGTGCGCTGGTTCTTCATGCGTGCGGAGAACCTGTTCAACGTCGCCTTCGGTGAAAAGCTGAATCCCTTCTATCACCTGGGCACCATCAGCTTCTGGCAGTTCTGGCTGCTGATCGGCACCGGCATCTACCTTTACATCTTCGCCGATACCGCCGTGCACGATGCCTACGAATCGGTGGAGCGCATCACCCACGAGCAGTGGTGGGCCGGCGGCATCATGCGCAGCATTCATCGCTATGCCACCGACGGCATGATCCTGACCATGCTGCTGCACATGCTGCGGCACTTCGCCTATGACCGCTACCGCGGCTTCCGCTGGTTCTCCTGGGCCACCGGCATCGCGCTGATCTGGCTGGTGTATATCTCGGGCCTCAACGGCTTCATGCTGGTGTGGGACAAGCTGGCGCAGTTCGTGGTGGTCGCCACCGCGGAATGGTTCGACGCGCTGCCGATGTTCAACGGCACCCTGATCCGAAATTTCATCTACCAGGACAACGTCACCAGCCGGCTATTCACCCTGCTCGCCTTCATCCACCTCGGCGCGCCGCTGATCGCCGGCGTCCTCGCCTGGATCCATGTGCAGCGGGTGCCGCGCGCCCACGTCAACCCGCCGCGGGCGATCGCCATCGCCTTCACCGCAATGTTCGTCGTGCTGGCGCTGGTCAAGCCGGTGGTGAGCCAGGGCGGTGAAGCCGACATGCTGGTGGTGCCGACCAACATCGCCTTCGACTGGTTCCAGATGCCGGTGCTGGCGCTGGTCTATGTGGTCGATCCGCTCTACCTCTGGTTCGGCGTCGTCGGCCTCTCGTTGCTGCTGTTCCTCGCCCCCTGGCTGCCGCCCAAGCGCATGGGTGCCGGCAAAGCCGAAGCCCTGGTGACCTTCCATCCCGACCACAAGGCGGTCGCCATCCGCTTCGACGAAACCCTGCTCGACGCCGGCCTGCGCCAGGAAATCGATCTGCCTTACGAATGCCGCAATGGCGGCTGCGGCCAGTGCAAGTGCACGGTGCTCGCCGGCAATGTAAACCCCGGCCTGTATCAGCCCAGCGCATTGTCGGCGGAGGAACTCGCCGCCGGCAAGGTGCTGCTGTGCTGCGCCACCGCGCTGGGCGATGTCGAAATCGAATATGAATCGTCCGTCGCGCCGGCCGCGATACGCCAATACACGGCCCACGTGGCGAGCATGGAAAAGCTGACTCATGACGTGATGCGCGTCATGCTCAAGCTGCCCGAAGGACAACAGATTCGGTTCAAGGCCGGGCAGTACATCAACATCGTGCTCGACGACGGCCAGCACCGCGCTTTCTCCTTCGCCAATCCGCCGCACCAGCCCGACCTGATCGAACTGCAGATCCGCCTGATGCCGAATGGCCGCTTCACCACGCACGTCTTCGAACAGATGAAGCTCGGCGATGCCGTCAAGTTCGAAGGTCCGCTGGGTGATTTCTCGCTGCGCGAATCCGAACGCCCGATCGTCTTCGTTGCCGGCGCCACGGGCTTCGCCCCGGTCAAAAGCATGGTCGAGGATGCCTTTCAGCGCGGCCTCAAGCGGCCGATCTACCTCTACTGGGGCGTGCGCCAGCTGGCCGACCTCTATCTGCCGGACCTCCCCGCGCGCTGGGCGAAGGAGCACGAGAACTTCCATTTCATCCCGGTGCTCTCGGACGCCGCGCCCGAGGACAACTGGCAGGGTCGCAGCGGCCTGGTGCACGAGGCCATCCTCGAAGACTTCCCCGATCTCAGGGGCAAGGAGATCTACGCCTGCGGTTCGGTGAAGATGGTCGAGGCGATCTTCCCCTCGCTGAAGAACCAGGGCGCCGAGGAAGGCATGTGCTTCTCCGATGCCTTCACCGTTTCGGGGCGCTCGCTGGCCTTTCAGCCGAAGTAGACGGCTGGCTTTGCCCGGCGGCGCCGTGTCGCCGGCGCCGACTTTTGACCTGGACGCCGCGGGCTAGCGGCCGCCGGCAACCTCTATCGTCGCTCCCGTCGTGTAGGAGGCTGCGTCCGACAGCAGCCACAGCACTGCCTTGGCGACCTCATCGGGAGTGCCGCCGCGTTTCATCGGGATGCCTTCCTTCATGCGCTCCACCCGGTCCGGATCGCCGCCGCTGGCGTGGATGCCGGTGTAAATGATTCCCGGACTGACGGCGTTGACGCGGATGCCCTCAGCCGCGACTTCCTTGGCCAGGCCGACGGTGAAGGTATCGATCGCCCCCTTTGACGCCGCATAGTCGACATACTCGCCGGGCGAGCCGAGGCGGGATGCCCGCGAGGAAAGATTGACGATCGCGCCGCCAGGCCCGCCATGCTTGGTTGACATCCTGCGCACGGCTTCGCGGGCGCAGATGAAGCTGCCGGTTACATTGGTCGCAAAAATCCGGCCGATTCGCGCGGCGTCCATGTCCTCGACGCGGCACTGCCGCTCCAGAATGCCGGCGTTATTGACCAGCGCAGTGACCCGCCCCAGCGCTGCATCAACCTGTGCGAACAGTCTGAGCACGTCATCCTCGACGGCCACGTTCGCCTGAACGGCCAGCACCGTTCCGCCCGTCCCGGCAATCGAGGCGACCACCTCGTCGGCGGCGGCGCGATCGCTCAGGTAGCTCACGCACACGGCGTAAGCATCCTGCGCCGCGAGGCGGGCGATGGCGGCGCCGATGCCCCTTGAGGCGCCGGTAACGATCATCACTTTGCTTGCACTTGAAGGAAATGGCATGATCTACTTTCCGCTAATTATCAATCTCCAACACCGCCGGCAGGCGTTGAATTCCTGAAAGGGTGGATTGCCCGTGTCCATGTTTCCCTATTTGCTCGCCCTGGGCCTGCTCCTGCAGGCAGGGCCAATACTAGCCGACACCATTGCCGGGCGGGTGAGCGACATCAGCGACGGGGCGACCCTGACCGTGAAGGACACGGCCGGGGTGCGGCACAAGATCCGCCTTGCCGCCATCGACGTGCCCGAAACCAGGCAGCCCTACGCCAGGGAATCGAAGCAGCACCTGTCCGACCTGGTGTCAGGCAAGGAGGTCACGGTCGAATGGCGCAAGCATGATCGCTACGGACGCATCGTCGGCAAGCTGACCTTGCGAACCCCTCCCTGCGCGACCTGCACAAAGACGCTCGACGCCGGACTGGCGCAGCTCGAAGCCGGCCTGGCCTGGTGGGACAGGGAAACCCGGCGCGAGCAGTCGCTCTCGGACCAGGGCTACTACGAGTACGCCGAGTTCGACGCGAAGAACAGGCGGATCGGCCTGTGGCAGGATGCCGCGCCGATGCCACCGTGGGAGTGGCGCAAGAAAAACCAGGTCGTGGCCCGGCTGGATCACGGACCGGAATTCGTCACTCGCCGGTAAAGAAATTCCCGCCAGACGTCACGCGGGAATTCATGAATCCATCCTGTCCCTGAGCCAGCGCCCGATTTCCTGCACTTCCTCAAGGCAGACGGAATGCGCCATCGGGTATTCATGCCACTCGACACCATAGCCGTGCCGAAGCAGGAAATCCCGCGCGCGGATTCCCAGTTCCGGCGCTACGACATCATCGTCGCTGCCGTGCGCCGCGAAAATCGGCACGGCCCGGTTGGCCGCCGTGGCTTCCGTTTCCAGCAGCATCGGGGTCGGGATGTAGGTCGATAGCGCGATGACGCCGGCGAGCGATTCCGCGTGAGTCAGCGCCGTGGTGTAGGCCACCGCCCCGCCTTGCGAAAAACCCGCCACAAAAATGCGCGCGCAGGGCACACCGCGCTGGTTCTCGCGTTCGATGAGGCGCCGGATCGCCTGCCGCGAAGCGATGACTCCGGCTTCATCCACCTCACGAGTGTTGGCGTCGAGGGAAACGATGTCGTACCAGGCCGGCATGACGTAGCCGCCATTGCAGGTCACCGGAATCTGCGGTGCGTGCGGAAAGACGAAGCGGACGCCGGGCCCGCGATCCAGGCCCAGCTCCGGCACCACGGGCTCGAAATCGGAGCCATCGGCGCCCAGGCCGTGCATCCAGATAACGGAGTACCGCGGCATGGCGGCGGTCTCGATTTCGATGGCGGGCAGAAAGTCGTTCACGGTGTAGTCCTTGAAGTGTTTTCACCAGTCGCCATTGTGGCCGGTTAACCGGATCCGGTGGCTCAATGTGCGTCGGGCCTTCGTCATCCGCATGATTGGCGGGCGCTGACAGGATGCGCGCGGCGATTCACCGCCTTCAGCGCAGCGCCGCGCAGACATCCTTGACGTGGCCGCGCAGCCAGCGATGCGCCGGATCGGCATCCAGCCTCGGGTGCCAGAGCAATGAAACCGTGATCTTCGGTGAAGACACCGGAAGGGGAAAAATGTGCATTCCGGCGCGCAGGTTTCCGGTATGCGTTTCAGGAACGCTGGCGATCAGGTCCGAGGCGCGGGCCAGGGCCAACGCGGTCGAAAAGCCGCCGACGATAGTGACGATCTTCCGTTCCAGCCCGAATCGCTTCAGGGCTTCATCGATCGGGCCCTTGTCCAGACCTTGTCGCGAGACGTAAATGTGCCTACCGGCCGCATAACGGGAAGGCGTGACCTCACCCCGGCAAAGCGCGTGCCCCATGCGCACGACGCCAACGAAACGGTCGCGGAACAATGCCTGCACGCGCAGCTCGGGAGCCGTCGTCTTGCCCACGACACCTGTTTCCAGATCGACAATCCCGTCACGCAGCGGCGTGCTGTCCTTGTCGGGTTTCTGCACAAAGCACAGCCGCACGCCGGGAGCTTCCTCGCCGACGCGGGCGATGAGGGCCGGCCCGAAGTTCTCCACGAAGCCTTCGCTGGTCCGCAGCGTGAACGTCCTGACCAGCTGTTTGAGCTTGAGTTTCTCGGCGGGGCGCAAGACGGCTACACCGTCCTGCACCAGCCGGCTGACCCGCTCGCGCAGTTCGAGCGCCCGCGGCGTCGGCACGAGACCGCGTCCGGCCCTGACCAGCAGCGGATCGCCCGTCGTCTCGCGCAATCGGGCCAGCGCCCGGCTCATCGCCGACGGGCTGAGCCGCAAGCGTCGGGCGGCGCGCGCAACGCTGCCTTCCGCGAGCAGCACATCGAGGGTGACAAGCAAGTTCAGGTCGGGTGTCGACATGGTCCAACCATAGCAGGGTTTGATCGATACATGGCGTCAAACGCACGAATAAAGTGCAAATGCTGCGCCTTCCGCCATGTCATGCAAAGGACTAGGCTTCTGACAGACCCGCTTCGGGAGCCGCCAGCAAAAGGAGTTCACATTGAAATCGATCGCTGCAGGACGAGATGAGGCAGTCGCCGGAGCTAAGGAACGAACTCCCTCGATCCGCTGGGCGCTCGCCGGCCTTGCGCTATCCATGCTGTTGTCCTCGCTCGGCACCAGCATCGCCAATGTCGGCCTGCCGACCCTGGCACAGGCGTTCGCGGCGTCGTTCCAGGAAGTCCAGTGGGTGGTACTTGCCTATCTTCTCGCCATCACCATCCTGATCGTCAGCGTCGGACGGCTCGGCGACATCACCGGCCGCCGCCGGCTGCTGCTGGCCGGAATCTTCCTGTTCACCGTGGCCTCGGTCCTGTGCAGCGTCGCCCCCACGCTCCGGCTGCTGATTGCCGCCCGGGCGGCGCAGGGGCTGGGCGCGGCTATCATGATGGCCCTCACCATGGCGTTCGTCGGCGAGACGGTTCCAAAAGAAAAGACCGGCAGTGCCATGGGCCTGCTCGGAACCATGTCGGCGATTGGTACCGCGCTCGGCCCATCGCTCGGTGGCATTCTGATCGCCGGGCTCGGCTGGCCGGCCATCTTCCTCATCAATGTGCCATTGGGCATCCTGACCCTGCTGCTCGCGTATCGCTACCTACCCATCGACCGCCGCGGGCCGCAGGCCGATCGGGCCGGTTTCGACACCGGGTTTGACACTGCGGGCACGCTGCTGCTGACTCTGACGCTCGCGGCTTATGCGCTTGCCATGACAGCTTCCGACCACAATGGGCGCGGCAGTTTCGGCCTGCTCAACGTGGCCCTGCTGCTGGCTGCCGTCTTTGGCGCCGGCCTGTTCGTGCTCGCCGAGACCAGAGCCGCATCACCTTTGGTCCGCCTGGCGATGTTCCGCAATCCGGTACTCAGCGCGGGCTTCGCCATGAGCACCCTGGTCACGACCGTGGTGATGGCGACGCTGGTGGTCGGCCCCTTCTATCTCTCCGGTGCGCTTCATCTCGACGCCGCCCGTGTCGGACTCGTCATGTCGTCCGGCCCGATTGTCGCCGCACTGACGGGCGTGCCGGCCGGCCGCTGCGTAGACCGGTTTGGCGCACCGCGCATGAGCATCGTCGGGCTTATCGGCATGGCGGTCGGCGCCTCCATCCTGCCGATGCTGCCGACGAGCTGCGGCGTACCGGGTTACATCGCACCGCTCGTCGTCATCACCGCCGGCTATGCGCTGTTCCAGGCGGCCAACAACACCGCTGTAATGACGAATAGCCGGCCGGACCAGCGCGGCGTCATATCCGGCATGCTCAACCTGTCGCGCAATCTCGGGCTCATCACCGGCGCATCCCTCATGGGCACCGTGTTCGCCCTCGGATCGGCGACGACCGGCATCATGGCCGCGCCTCCCGAGGCCGTTGCGGCCGGCATGCGTATCACCTTCGCCGTCGCCGCGGCCCTGATCCTCGTCGCCCTCGCCATCGCGGCTGGGGCCTACCGCCGCACGTTGCGCAATCGGGAGCCTGATCCGCAAGCGGTGAATTGAGGGGTACTCCTGCGCAGTTTGTGCGGGGGCGGCCGCATACTCGCACTAAAATGAGCAAAGAGTGTTGGAGGAATTTTCGCCGCCCGGCGCAACAGGGCACAGGATCAGGAGTACACAATGAGCGAGCTTTATGGAACCCAGCACCGGGCCCTGCAGTTGGAATTCGACACGGGCAACATGGCCGACATGGTGCAGGCATTCATCGTGCAGCAGGAAATTCCCGATGAGCACAAGGCCTTCATCGATACGCGCGACATGTTCTTCCTCACCACCATCGACCATCGCGGCTACCCGACGTGTTCGTACAAGGGCGGCGCACCGGGCTTCGTCAGGGTGGTGGATGGCAAAACCATCGCCTTCCCCAGTTACGACGGCAACGGCATGTTTCTTTCCATGGGCAACATCAACGTCAATGACAAGGTCGGCTTGTTGTTCATCGATTTCGAGACACCCCATCGGGTACGCGTGCACGGCACGGCCAGCATCAATCGCAACGACCCATTGCTCGGCGAGTTTGTCGGCGCCGAACTGGTGGTGCGTGTGGCCATCACGGAAATCTTCATCAACTGCCCGCGTTACATCCACCGCTATCAGCGCGTGGCGACTTCCAGATATGCGCCGCGGGCCGGCTGCGAAGTTCCGCCACCACAGTGGAAACGCATCGACGCACTGCAAGAAACGCTGCCGGATCGCGACAAGGGCATTGCCCGGGGTCTGGGCGGCACCATCACGCCGGAAGAGTACGTGGCCATGGTGATGAAGGGCGAGGGCTGATCCGCAAGCCTCGCATCCCTGGCGACAAGCTGAAACCAGGGGCGGCAGTTCAAGCGCACGACACCGGGCATCCCCCGCACAATGTGCCGGGGTAGCAGACGCCATCAGGGTTTGCCGCGCGCCGTCACCGCTTCCATCGCGCCATGGCCTTGAGGCAGACCAGCACGAACATGATGCCGCCGATGACGGCGATCAGGCCGCCGAGACCCATCATGCCCATGCCGATTTTCTGCGGCAGCGTGGTCAGGGCCTGCTCGGCACCGGCCACCTTGCGTTGCACGCCGTAACCGCCCGACCAGGCCAGGCCGAGGATGTGGATCAGCTGGCCGCCGCCATACACATAGGGCTGCCAACGCGCCATGCTGCCGCGAACCTCGCCGAAGCCCAGTTGCGGCAGCAGCACGTAGGTCAGGCCCATGAAGGCCAGCGTCACGCCGACCGTGGAGCCGTGATAGTGCGCCGGGATCACCACGTTCACACCCTGGATCATGTAGGCCAGCACGCCGCCCACGGCAAACAGCGAAAAGGAGGCGATGAAGGCCGACTTGGCCGCGTCGGGCGCCGCCTTGCGCGTCGCCCAGAGGCTGAGGAAGCCGACCAGGATCAGCGGCGCCATGTACGGATGGCCCCAGATCATCAGCTTGGCAAAGAGTTCCATGTGCGGCAGTTCGCCGGCAGGAATCGTGAAGTAAATCGCCGGCACCACCAGCAGCGGCAGCGCCGCGATCCAGAACATCACCGAAAGCACACGCGGGGAAGCCACGGCAGCTTGCCTGAGCCCGGCTGCAATCCACAGCCAGGCCACCACCATCAGGATCGCATGCTGGAACTGCAGCGTATGCCCGCCACCCCAGAACAGGACTTCGAAATAGATCTTCTCCTCGATCTTCGGCACCACGATCCAGGACCAGACGAAGGCCGCCAGCGCCAGGAAGCCGGCCACCGCGCCGAGGAAGGCGCCGGTTTGCAGCGGCGCACCAAGGAAGGGTCGCGGCCAGGTGGTGAGCAGTGCGCGCAACACGGCGAGGCCGAAGCCCGCGCCGCAAAGCCACAGCGACGCATAGAACACCGGCTGCTGCAGCACCGGGATGTAGTTGTTGAGCACCGGATCGGCGCCCGGCAGGAAGGGCGAAACAGTCATCACAGCCGTGCCCGTGGCCGCCAGCGCGAAACCGCTCCAGCCCAGCCAGGCAAAGCCGTCGCGCCCCAGCGCACTCCAGATCACCGCGGCGAAAGCCATGAACCAGACCGCCACGGAAAGATCGACATGCACCACCAGCGCGGCGCGGAACATGTCCTTCAGCGGAAATACGTCCTGGATGCCCGGCGTGCGCGACAGCACCAGCAGAACGGCCAGCAGACCGGAACCAATCAGTGCCAGCAGCCCCAACCACAACCATGCTTTGGCAAGGGTATTTGCCGCTCCACCGGAAACCGTTACGCTATGCGAATTCACTATATCTCCGCGAAAAATACTCAAGTATACGGCAATGGCCAGCGGCAAACGCTGTACACTGGCAGCCGCACCAACTCCCTCCCGTCTTGAATCCCATGAAGCTGCTGTCGACCCTGTTGTTGAGTCTCGCGCTGCTGCTCGCCGGATGCTCCGAGCCGAAGCAATTCGTCTCCACCGATATCTCGATGGTGGAGTGGGGCAAGGACTTCAGCCTCACCGATCACAACGGCCAACCGCGCCGCCTGGGCGATTTCAAGGGCAAGGCCGTGGTCCTGTTCTTCGGCTACACGCAATGCCCCGACGTCTGCCCCACCACGCTGTCGGCCCTGCGCGAAACCATGACCCTGCTCGGCGACGATGCCAAACGGGTACAGGTGCTGTTCGCCACGGTGGACCCGGCGCGCGACACGCCGCAATTGCTGGCCCAGTATGTGCCCGCCTTCCATCCCGGTTTCCTCGGCCTCTACGCCGACGAAAAAACCATCACTGCGCTGGCCAAGGAATTCAAGGTGTTCTACGCCAAGCAGCCGGGATCGACCCCCGGCAACTACAGCGTCGATCACTCCACCGGCAGCTTTGCCTTCGACCCTCAGGGCAAACTGCGCCTGCTGCTGCGCCACGGCGAGACGCCCGCCAACGTCGCTGCCGACCTCAAGCTGCTGCTGGCAGGAAAATAAATCAAGGATCCCCGATGAAACAACCCGTACTTCTTCTGCTTGCCTGCCTCTCTCTGCCAGTTATTTCGGCGGAACCGGCCAAGCCGCCGCCCATCAATCTGGACATCGGCACGCCATCGGTCATTGTCGTCAAGCATTCCCTGGCGCAGCGCACTTCGCGCCTGGTGCGCTTTTACGAAGCCGGCGAGATCGGCCTCGGCCAGGATGGATTCATCTACCTGCGCGACAGCGTCAAAATGTCGCTGGCCAAACGCCAGATCGCTGAAAAGCTGATCGACGTGGAAAACCTGGAACGCAAGGCGCTGATCCAGGCCCTGGCTGACAGCAACCACCGGCGCGACGCCGAGCCGGAAATCTGGGAACTGATGCGCGCCCGCTGGTATCAGCAATGGAAATCCGGCTGGTGGCTGCGCGACGCCGAGGGCAAGTGGCGCAAAAAGCCCTAGAAGTGCCGCCCGAGCGCTGATTTCGTGCTCAGGCAAATCCACCATAAAACTTCACCCGCCGCTTGCCGTCACGCTTGGCCTGGTACATGGCTTCGTCGGCCGTGCGCAGCAAGTCGGGGGCTGCCTGTTGGTCGCTCGGGTACAGGCTGGCGCCGATGCTGGCCGAGATCGACAGCGTTTTTCCGGCCACCTGGTATGGCTCGGATAGTTCGCCGATGATCTTCTCCGCAACCCGTTCGGTGTTTTCGCGATTGCGGATGTCGGTCAGGATCACCACGAACTCGTCCCCGCCCAAACGCGCCGCGGTATCCATGCCGCGAATGACCATGTTCAAACGTTGCCCGACCAGTTTCAGCACCTCGTCGCCGACACCATGACCATAGGTGTCATTGACCGGCTTGAACCCGTCCAGATCGATGAACAGCAGGGCGAAATGCTGCCGCTGCCGCTCGGCCGTGGCGATGGCCTGCTCCAGGCGATCATGCAGCAGCATCCGGTTGGGCAGCCCGGTCAGTGAATCGTAGTGGGCCAGGTTTTCCAGCTGCGCTTCCATCGCCTTGCGCTCGCTGACATCGTAGAAAACCGCCGAGAACTTGACGATCTCGCCGGCATCATCGCGTATCGCGGTAATCGACAGGAACTTCGGGTAACAGCTGCCGTCCTTGCGCCGGTCCCAGATGTCGCCGCGCCAGTAACCTTTGCCGATGATGCTTTCCCACATGCTCCGGTAGAAGGCCGCATCCTGCCTGCCTGAACTCAGAATCCGCGGATTCCTGCCGAGTGCTTCTTCCCGCTCATAGCCGGTGAGCCTGGTGAAGGCGCGATTGACCGAAATGATGTTGTTCTGGCGGTCGGTGATGACCATCGCCTCGTTCGATCTGTCGAACACCTGGGCGTTCAGGCGCAAGCGGTCACCCATGCGCCGCCAGTCCGTGATGTCGGAGCCCATCATCGCGATGCTTGCAGGAACGCCTGCCGGATCGCGGATCAAGGTCAGATGCCAGCGGAACAGGCACTGTCCCTTTGCAGTCTCCACCTGGTACTCCAACTCCTGCGGCAGGGCGGAAGGCGATGCGTTGGCAGCAAACAGCGCAGCAAGGCGCGGGCGGTCCCCGGTGTTGACGTATTGGCCGATCCAGTCGCAGCCCAGCAAGCTTTCCGCCGCCTGGCCGATCTGCGCTGCCATGACCTGGTTGATGTGCACCAGCCTGCCTTGCGTATCGATCGCGATCGCGGCCAGGCCGACGCCTTCGAGGAACTCGAAAACCTGTTCTTCCGAATGTTGCAGCGAATTCTCCCCCGCCTCGGTATCGGTTTCGTCGGTCAAGGTACCCACCAGGCCGTTGAACTTGCCCGAGGGCAAGGCGCGTGCGGCCGCAACGTGGAGCACCCGCCGTGCCGATCCATCCGCGCGGCGCAGCCGGTAATGCAGATAAAACCCGCGATGGGCTTCGATTGCCGTGCGCACGGTGTCCGCCACCAGGGTCCGGTCATCGCTGTGCACCGCATCGAGCCAGCCGAGGCCAAGGGCGTGTTCGAACGCCTGGCCGGTGCATGCCGTCCAGTTGGTGCTGACGACCTCGCAAGAGCCGAGCGCATCGGCGCTCCAGAACAGAACCCGTTTGGGCTGGGTTGCAATCTGAAAGCGCGCGTTGCCGGCTTCCAGCATGTCATGCGCAAGCGATGCGCCAGGTGTGGTCGGGATCAAGTCGAAAGGCCTCAATGCGTGGGGCAAGCAAACTGAATTCAAGAGACGACGAACCGGGTCGCGACAAGGTATCCGTGCCGTGGGGTTTTTGCATCCCGGGTTCGATCAGGGCGAAAAATCACAGCCGAATCAAGGCTGCGACCGGAAGTATCCCTGACTCCGGCCGGCGCCGTCAATCGCCGCCTGCAGCCCCGACTGGCGGCGACCGCCCGCAAACCATCCCGCGTCGGGCCGCGATCGCGAGCCGCGGTGACAGGCCACCAGGCATTCGATCATCATCTGCAGCGTGACGCCATGCAGGGGATCACCCGTCCGCGCATCACTCATGGGCATCGGCGGGCTTGCCCTGCTCGTCGTAGCACGAGAGCGTTGCCCCGGCCGCGGCGAGGTGTTCGCGCAGATACTTGATTTCGGCCTTTCCCAGTTCGTTGCCGTGATGGGGATGGTGCACCGTGAACTCGTGCCGGTTGAGGACGACGCGAAAGCGCGCGCCATGGCCCGGTTCGATGCTGGCGCCGAGGTGGCGTAGCAGGGACTCGATTTCGCGCCATTGCACGTTGCTGCTGATCGGGTCGTGGAAAATTGCCTGCAGGACGTTGCGGTGCTTGTTGCTCATGGCCGGCCCCCTGGTCGATCGCGATCTTGCAACGATACATCAGTGCAGCGGCAATCGGCCAGTGACTGCCCCTGTGGGGATTTTCGCCAGCAGTTTTCCCGGATTCATCAGGCCACGTGGGTCGAGCGCCTGCTTGACCGCGCGCATCATGTCCATCTCGGTCGCACTCTTGTAGCGCAGGACTTCCTCGCGCTTCAACTGTCCCAGGCCGTGTTCGGCCGAAATCGAACCACCCAGTTCATGCACCAGGTCATGCACGATGCGATTCACCGACTCCGTCTGCGCGATGAATTCGGCGTTGGACTGGGCATCGGGCCGCGACTGGTTGTAATGCAGGTTGCCGTCGCCGATGTGGCCGAAGCAGACGATGCGCACCTGCGGAAACGCGGCCAGCAAGGCGGCATCGGCGCGCGCGATGAACTCGGCGATGCGTGATACCGGCACAGCGATGTCGTGCTTGATCGAAACGCCCTCGATCTTCTGCGCCTCCGAAACATTTTCGCGCAGCGCCCACAGCGCAGTCGTCTGCGCCTCGCTGGCGGCCAGCACGGCGTCGCCGATGGCGCCCTCCTCCGCGGCACTTTGCAAGGCCTGTTCCAGAGTCGCAGCCAAATCGTCGCGCGTGCCGCTTAGTTCGATCAGCACCTGCCATGCCGGCTTGCCGGCTAGCGGGTCGCGCGCGTCCGGAATGTGCCTGAGCACGAGATCGAGGGCGGGACGGCCGACGATTTCGAAGGCCGTCACATTGTCGCCGGCGGCATCGCGCAACCGCCCCAGCAGGCTGACCGCGGCGGCCGGGTCGGGCACGGCGACCCAGGCCACCGCGTGTGCGCGCGGACGCGGGAAGAGTTTCAGGGTCGCTGCCGTGATCAGGCCCAACGTGCCCTCGGCGCCGATGAACAGGTGCTTCAGGTCGTAGCCGGTGTTGTCCTTGCGCAAGGCGCGCAGGCCGTTCCAGATGCGGCCGTCGGCGAGCACCACTTCGAGGCCCAGGGTCAGGTCGCGCGCATTGCCATAGCGCAGCACCTGCACGCCGCCGGCATTGGTGGCGAGATTGCCGCCGATGGTGGCGCTGCCTTCCGCAGCAAGCGACAGCGGGAACAGGCGGCCGGCGCCGCGCGCGGCCTCCTGTACGGCATGCAGCGTACAGCCCGCTTCGACGGTCATGGAATTGTTGTCCGGATCGACGGCACGGATGCGGTTCAGGCGGGTGAGAGCGATTACCACCTCGCCGCCGGTCGGCGTGGCGCCGCCGCACAAGCCTGTGTTGCCACCCTGCGGCACGATGGCCGTGCCGGCCTCGGCGCAGAAGCGGACCACGGCCGACACTTCTTCGGTGGTCCCCGGCAGCACCACACACGATGCCTTGCCGACGTAGCGGCCGCGCCAGTCGGTGCAGAAAGGCGTGATATCCGCTTTCGCCGTCAGGACCCGGGATGCGCCGACGATGGCGCGCAGTCCATCGTGAAAGTCGGCCATTACTTCCCCCACCCCCCGGCCCCCGCCCAGGCGGGGGTGACGGTGGTTCGCGAGCGCGGCTCGCTCCATGCAAATGGCTGCGCCGTCCTTGGGGCGGGCCGGCGGACGGCGCTCACGGTACGGCGACCGTCGCGCTCAGTTGGGCATAAAGGTCGTGCACATCGCAGTCAATGACGCTGACTTCGGCGAATTCGCCGACCTCCAGGTCGTGGCCGTCCGTGATGTACACCAGGCCGTCGACATCCGGTGCGTCGCCTTGCGAGCGGGCGATGGCGCCGTCTTCGTCGATGGCGTCGACCAGTACCTGGATGCGGCGGCCAATTTTTCTTTCAAGCCGCTGCGTCGAAATATCTTCCTGATGGCGCAACAGGCGCGCCTTGCGCTCTTCACGGATGCCCTCGGGCAAGGCGCCGGGCAGCTGGTTGGCACTGGCACCATCGACGGGCGAATAGGAGAAGGCGCCGACGCGGTCGAGCTGGGCCGCGTCGAGGAAATCCAGTAGTTCGTTGAACTCGGCTTCGGTCTCGCCGGGAAAGCCGGTAATGAAGGTGCTGCGTATCGTCAGATCAGGCACTTCGCGGCGCCAGGCGGCGATGCGATCGAGCACCTTTTCCGCCGAGGCCGGACGCTTCATCAATTTCAGAATGCGCGGGCTGGCGTGCTGGAAAGGCACGTCGAGGTAAGGCAGGATCTTGCCTTCGGCCATCAGCGGGATCAGGTCATCGACGCTGGGATAGGGATAGACGTAGTGCAGGCGCACCCAGAGGCCGAGTTTGCCCAGTTCGCCGCACAGTTCCAACAGCCGCGTCTTGACCGGCCGGCCGCCGTGGAAGCCGGTGCGATACTTCACGTCCACACCGTAGGCGCTGGTGTCCTGCGAGATCACCAGCAGTTCGCGCACACCGGCGGCGGCCAGCACCTCGGCCTCGTGCAGCACCTCGCCGATCGGCCGCGACACCAGATCGCCGCGCAGGGAGGGAATGATGCAGAAGGTGCAGCGGTGGTTGCAGCCCTCGGAAATCTTCAGGTAGGCGTAGTGGTCGGGCGTCAGACGGATGCCCTGCGGCGGGACCAGATCGACGAAGGGATCATGCAGGGGCGGCAGATGCAGATGCACGGCCGCCATGACTTCCGGCATGGCATGCGGCCCGGTGACGGCGAGTACTTTCGGATGCACGCTCTTCACGATGTCATTGCCCGCGGCATCCTTTTTGGCACCCAGACAGCCGGTGACAATGACCTTGCCGTTTTCGGCGAGGGCCTCGCCGATGGCGTCGAGCGATTCCTCCACCGCCGCATCGATGAAGCCGCAGGTATTGACCACCACCAGATCGGCACCGGCATAGCTGCCCGAGATTTCGTAACCCTCGGCGCGCAGCCGGGTCAGGATCTGTTCCGCGTCGGACGCCGCCTTGGGGCAGCCCAGCGACACGAAGCCGACTGTTGGCGCCTTGGCTTTGCGGCGCGTCACTTCTTCTCGGTTTCTTCGGGCTTGACGTAAATGCCGGGGAAAATCTTGCGCGTCTGTTCCTGCATGGTGTCCTGCATCTGCTGGAACATTTTCTGGCTCTGCTCGACGTAGGTGCCCATCATGTGCTGCATGGCAGGTCCCTGTAATTTCAGAAACTGCGCCCACAGATCCTGATTCTCACCGGTAGATTCGCCATACAGACCCTTGGCCTGCTCCTTGAGCTTGGCCTGCACTTCGGTAAAGGACTTGATGTTGTCCCCGATATAGCTGCCCATCATCCCCTGCATGGCATTGCCATAGAAGCGGATCATTTGTGACAGCAGTTCGGAAGAGAACATCGGCGCACCGCCGGCCTCTTCTTCGAGAATCACCTGCAACAAAATCGCGCGCGTCAGATCGTCGCCGGACTTGGCGTCGACCACCTGAAATTCTTCGTGAGCCAGAACCAGTTCCTTGATGTCGGCCAGCGTGATGTAGGTGCTGGTGCGCGTGTCATACAGGCGGCGATTCGGGTATTTCTTGATAAGTCGGCTCTGTGTGGCCATTTTCTTTCCCTCCTTAAAATCATTTTACTACCAGGTAGCAGATGCAGCCCCCCGCCGGCGGGGGGATGAATCTTCAGGTCCGACGGGATCAGCAGTAATGCATCCCGCCATTGATGTTCAGCGTCGCGCCCGTCATGTAACCGGCGAGATCCGACACCAGATAAGAGCACAGGGCGCCGATTTCTTCGGGCTTGCCCAGGCGACCGACCGGAATGGTCGCGACGATCGAGTCGCGCACTTCCTGCTTGATCGCCATGACCATGTCGGTGCCGATATAACCGGGAGCGATGGCATTCACCGTCACACCCTTCTTCGCCACCTCGGCGGCAATCGCACGGGTGAAGCCGAGGATGCCGGCCTTGGCCGCGGAGTAGTTGGCCTGGCCGAACTGCCCCTTGATGCCATTCACCGACGACAGGTTGATGACCCGTCCCCAGCCGCGATCGGCCATGCCGCCGAGCACCTGATGCGTGACGTTGAACACGGAGTCGAGGTTGGTGGACAACACCGCGTCCCACTGCCCCTTGTCCATTTTCCGGAACACGGAATCGCGCGTGATGCCGGCGTTATTGACCAGCACGTCGACCGGACCGACTTCCGCTTCCAGCTTCCTGACCATCGCTGCGCAGGCTTCGTGGTCGGTGACATCCGCTTCGGCGACGATGAAATCGAAGCCTTCCGCCTTCATCTTCGCCAGCCATTCATCCTTCGGCGGGAAATTCGGCAGGCAGTTCGCCGCCACCGTGAATCCGCTTTGCGCCAGCGCCTTGCAGATCGCCGTGCCCAGGCCGCCCATCGCGCCCGTTACCAATGCAATTCTCTTTGCCATTTTTGAAACTTCCTATACGACTAAAAAACCTTTGCCGGCCGGAGACGCGCTGCAAGCCGCAGCCCCCGGCCCGCGATGGTCAGTACATGTGCTGACCACCGTTGATGGATATGTTGGCGCCGGTTACAAACGCCGCTTCTTCGGATGACAGGTAGGCCACCAGACCGGCCACTTCTTCCGGCTTGCCCAGGCGTGACTGAGCGATCAGCGGCAGGATCTTGCTGTCGAGCACTTCCTGCGGGATCGCCATGACCATCTTGGTGCCGATGTAGCCCGGGGAGATGGTGTTGACCGTCACGCCCTTCTTCGCCACTTCGAGGGCCAGCGCCTTGGTGAAACCGTGCATGCCGGCCTTGGCCGCCGAATAGTTGGTCTGGCCGAAAGCACCCTTCTGGCCGTTCACCGACGAGATGTTGATGACCCGGCCCCAGCCGCGTTCCATCATGCCGTCCATGACCTGCTTGGTCATGTTGAAGACGGAATCGAGGTTAGTGTGTATTACGGCATCCCAGTCGGCCTTGGTCATTTTCTTGAAGGTCATGTCGCGGGTAATACCGGCGTTGTTCACCAGCACTTCAACCGGTCCGACGTCCTTGGTCACCTGCGCAACACACTCCTTGCAGGAAGCAAAATCACCCACGTCCGCCGGGTAGGCCTTGAAGCCGTAACCCATGTCGTTCATGGTGCGCAGCCATTCCTCAGCCTTGGTGTTGCTCGGACTGTAGGTCGTCACGACCTTGTAGCCCAGCGCCGCCAACTTGATACAAATGGCCTCGCCGAGACCGCCCATTCCGCCAGTTACCAGTGCCACTCGCAGCATTTTCTTCTCCTCTGGGTTATCGTTGGGTAGGGGCTTGCACTGCCTTGCCGGAAACTGCGCCCCTCACAGGTTCCAGCTTATCCATTATGCCTTTTCCTTGACGTAGCTTCCCGGCGCGGGCTCGCCCGGCGGATAGTCCT
>JANMTA010000066.1:0-2809 GCA_031389965.1 Betaproteobacteria bacterium | reverse complement strand
CGCCGGGAAGAAGAGGCCGATCAGTTGCGCCAGGCCGACGCCGAGCAGCAGGCCGACCAGGCCGCCGATCGCGGCCAGCGCCACGGCTTCGCCGAGGAAGAGACCGAGGATGGTCTGGCGCCGGGCGCCGAGCGCGACCATCAGGCCGATTTCGTTGGTGCGTTCGGTGACGGCGATGGTCATGATGGTGACGATGCCGACGCCGCCGACCAGCAGCGAAATGCCGCCCAGGGCGCCGACGGCCATGGTCAGCACATTGAGGATGCCGGAGAGCGTTGCCAGCATTTCCTCCTGGCTGATGATGGTGACATCCTCGCGGCCATGGCGCGCCTTCATCACCTCCTTGACGGCAGCCACCACGCTGGCGGCGGACACGTCCTCGGCGGCGGCGACGTTGATCTCGTTGAGACCCTCGCGGTTGAACAGCTCAAGCGCGCGCGCCGCCGGGATGAAGGCGGTGTCGTCGAGGTCGATGCCGAGGAACTGGCCCTTGGTTTCCATGATGCCGATCACGCGGAACTGCAGGCCGCCGATGCGCAGCCGAGCACCCAGCGCATTCTCGGCGCCGAACAGTTCGTTCTTCAGCTTCGGCCCCAGCACCACCTGGGCGCGCGCGCTGCCGGCCTCTTCCTCGGGGAGGAACTGGCCGCTCCTGACCTTGCCCTTGAATACCTGGAGCATGCCGGGTCCAACGCCGTAGACCGACACGCGGCGCAGTCGGCCGTTGCCGCTGACTTCCGCATTGCCAAACACGCTGGGCGTCACTGCCACCACATTGGGCAGGCGCTTCAAGGCCTCGGCATCGTCGAGCGACAAGGGCCGCGCGCTGCTCGGCAAGCCCGACAGCGCGCCGCCGCCGGTCTTGGTTTTCCCCGGATGCACGCCGACCACATTGGTACCGAACTGGGTGAACTCGGCCAGCACGTACCGATGGATGCCCTCGCCGATCGACGTCAGCAGGATCACCGCGGCGATGCCGACGGCAATGCCGAGCAGCGTCAGAAAGCTGCGCAGGCGCTGCGCGCTGATGGCGCGGATGGCTAAGGTAAGAGAATCTGTCAGTACCATCTCAGTGTTTCATGAGTGCCTGAACGGGGTCGAGCCTTGCCGCGCGCCGCGCCGGCATGATGCCGAACAGCAGGCCGGTAGACAGCGCGGTAACCAGCGCCGCAATCACCGCCCAGTTCGGCGGGTAAGCGGGAAACACCGGGTACATCTGACGCAGGACGAAGGCGCCGAAGAGGCCAAGGCCGTAGCCGGTCAGCGCACCGACGATGGAGAGCATCGCCGCTTCCGCCATGAAGGCATCGCGGATCGTCGCGCCGCGTGCGCCCAACGCCATGAGCAGGCCGATTTCGCTGGTGCGCTGGGTTACCGCCACCAGCATCACGTTCATCACCAGGATGCCGGCCACCGCCAGGCTGATGGCGGCAATGCCGGCCACCGCGGCGGTCAGTGCGCGCAACAACTTGTCGAAGGTGGCGAGCACCGCATCCTGGGTGATCACCGTGACGTCCTCCTCGCCACCGTGACGGGCCTTGAGCACGGCCGTTACTTCCAGCTTGACGGCCTCGATCTGGCCACGGCTGCGGGCTTCGATCAGGACGCGGAACAGGGTGTTGGAATTGAACATGCCTTGGGCAATGTTGACCGGGACAAAGACGACTTCGTCGGTGTTCATGCCCAGGCCCTGCCCCACCGACTTCAGCACGCCGATGATGCGCAGGCGCCGGTCGCCGAGACGGATCAGTTCGCCCACGGCGGGAGCGGCGCCGAAAATCTCCTCCTTGATCTTGGATCCGATCACGGCGACGGGTGCGCCGCGATTCCAGTCGGCCTCGGGCAGAAACGCTCCCTGCGCCATCTTGAAACTGCGTATCTCCAGATAGGTCGAGGACGTGCCGGCGACCACGGTTTCGCGCAGGCGCCCGTTGGCATTGATCTCCGAGGTACCGGCCGTCAGCGGTGCCACGCGTCGCACCGAGGGCAGGCGGGTCAGGGCCGCCGCGTCATCGACGGTCAGGTCGCGCGGCGTGGTGGTCACCGCGTTGGCCGGGCTGAAGCCGCCGGTGGCGGAGCGCCCGGGCAGGACGATGACGAGGTTGCTGCCCAGCGCGGAGAACTGCTCGACCACGTAGCGCCGTGCCCCGTCGCCCAGCGCCGTGAGCACCACCACGGCGGCGACGCCGATGGCCATGGCCAGCACCGACAGCGAAGTGCGCAGCGGATAGCCGGCCGCCGCATCGCGGGCAAAACGCAGGACGTCGGCGGTGCGCATCAGGCAACAGGCAGCGCGCCGTCGCGTGCCGAGTCGTGCCGCAGTTGGCCGTCTTCCATCATCAATTGCCGGCGTGCCCGGGTGCCTATCTTCGGATCGTGGGTAACGATGATCAGGGTCATGCCACGTTCATTGAGGGCTTCGAGCAGGTGGATCACGTCGTCGCCCGTGGCGCGGTCGAGGTTGCCGGTCGGCTCGTCGGCCAGCAGCACGGCGGGCTGCATGATGGTGGCGCGGGCGATGGCCACGCGCTGCCGCTGGCCGCCGGAAAGCTGGTCGGGCCGGTGATCGGCGCGCTGGTCGAGGCCGAAATCCTTGAGCGCCTGGGCCACGCGCTGCGCCCGCTCGGCCGCCGGAATGCCGGCCAGCATCATCGGCAGCGCAACGTTTTCGGCGGCAGTCAGGCGCGGCACCAGGTGGAAGCTCTGGAACACGAAACCGATGCGCCGGCTGCGCACGGCGGCCTGCTCGTCGGGCGACAGCGTGGTGACGTCGCGGCCTTCAAGATGGTAGGAACCGGAATCGGGACGA